>NZ_JBEOPC010000007.1:0-102517 GCF_040309765.1 Psychrobacter sp. TB20-MNA-CIBAN-0197 | reverse complement strand
AAAAACTTTGATGCTAGCGCATCTAGGTCTTTTTTTCACCTTGCATTTGGTATTGCACTTCATGTGTTAATCTAAGTTAATTTTTCATCCTTACTTCTTCTTGTTTTAATTTTTCTTGTTTTTCTATTTTTATGCCAAGCTTTCCTGAGCTGACTTAACTACTGTATAAAAAAAGCAGGTTTCGTTATACACAAAACCTGCAATGAAATGTATGAGTATGTGATTAATGTAATTCACTAGTAACTGATATTATCGTTATAGATAAATCATTTTCTTAGGTTGTAGGCGTCCATTGAGACTGATAGCGCCTAAGCCAATAAAATGGCCTTGCGCATCTAGCAGTCTGATATCGACAGGAAGCTCATACTCAGGGGTTTGTTCATTATTACGGTCAGCAGGCTCGTCTTCTAATTTTGCCTGAGTCTCATGAGATAAGCTTTGTAGCATATAATCTCTTAAAGGCTTGTCAATTTGCTCAATGACATTTAGGCGTTGACCTAAACGTAGACGTTGACATTGCTTATCATCTAATGACATTGCAGCGGCAATATCGATGCACGCATCTACTGGCAACAGCTGCTCAAAGCGGCTATCTAAAGACAAGGCTTCTAGGCTTGGAATATCAATAGCCTGCTCGCTATCAAACTTACCGACCTGCATACGGCGTAGTGCCGTTAGGTGTCCTAAGGTGCCTAGTGCTTTAACGATATCTTCTGCTAGCACCCGAATATAAGTACCTTTGCTACAAGTCACGACCAGGTCGATCTTATCGGTATCAATTTGAGTCAAAGTTAGCGCAGTTATGACGATATCGCGTGCAGGACGGTCAATCTCTATACCAGCACGGGCGTACTCGTACAACTTTTTGCCGTCTTTTTTGAGCGCTGAATACATCGGCGGTATTTGCTGCTGCGCGCCTATAAACTGCTGAGCCATATTTTGTAGCGTATCTGCATCTAGCTCTGGAATCTGTGCTCGCGCGATAACCTGACCATCAGCATCGCCAGTGTCCGTTTGACTACCAAGCAGTATCGTTGCTTGATAAGACTTATCGGCATCGAGCTGATAATGACTAAATTTTGTTGCCTCTCCAAGACAAATGGGGAGAAGACCGGTTGCCATCGGATCAAGGGTGCCGGTATGACCCGCCTTTTTACTATTGTGTGCAGGCGACTGAAATAAGTACTTCACTTTTGACACCACTTGCTGTGAGGTCATGCCTTGCGGCTTATCGATTAAGATAACGCCAGATACTTTTTGTCTTGGTACTGTGCTTTTATTGGTCATTTTCTTGGCTTTCAACTTCGTCTTCATTTTGCTCAGTTTTGCTTACTGCTTGATTGATCAAATCCATCATGTAGTTACCACGAGCAGTCACTTCATCGTAATGGAAACGCAGACGCGGCGTGGTACGCGTTTTGAGAGTATGACTCAGCTCAGTGCGCAAAAACCCAGCAGCTTTATTGAGCACTTTGACACTCTCTTCATGATTGGTCTTAGTCATCGTATCGTTGAGCTCAGGCTCCATGATAGTGACATAGACGTCCGCGTAGCCAAGATCAGAGCTGACTTTGACGCTAGAGATGGTGACAAAGCCAGTCAAGCGAGGGTCGTTGACTTCATCACGGATAAGCACCGCAAGCTCGCGCTGAATTTGATCTGATAGACGCTGTAAACGTTGATTCATAGTATTGTCCTAGTTTTAACTTTTGTGATTTATTCTATTATACTTTCTACCAACTACTGCTGTTTGGCGTATTTAAATAACTGTCTTTATAACGCTATGACTAATTGCGGTAAAAAAGGCCTAGCAGGATGAACCTGGTAGGCCTAGTAACTGCTTATTAGAGCTTAATTATTAGAGCTTAAGTTTAAACGTTAGCGATAATGCAGACGCTTAAGCCAGTTATAGTTAATAGTTAAGCTTAGATCGTGCGTTCGAACTCTTGAATCTCAAAGACTTCGATCTTATCACCCGCTTCAACATCGTAGCCACGAACCGCTAGACCACATTCCATCCCAGTACGCACTTCATTGACATCCTCTTTGTAGCGACGCAGTGACTGCAGCTGACCGGTGAAGATAACTTGATCATCACGTAGGACGCGAATTGGCTTATTACGATAGATCGTCCCTTCGACAACCATACAACCTGCCGCCGCACCGAACTTACTAGAGCGGAACACTTCGCGCACTTCAGCAACACCTAAGATCTTCTCGCGATGCTCAGGAGCTAATAGGCCACTCATAGCGGCTTTGACATCGTCGATTAGGCCATAGATAACGCTATAATAACGAATATCCATGTTAGCGGTATCCGCTTTACGGCGCGCCGTACTATCAGCACGAACGTTGAAGCCTAGTAATACCGCTTCGCTAGATTCAGCCAGCGTGACATCCGACTCTGAGATAGGGCCAACGCCTGAGCTAATGACTCGGACTTTGACTTCATCAGTCGATAGCTCATTCAAGGCTGCTAATAAAGCTTCAAGCGAGCCACGAACATCGGTCTTAAGCACGATATTTAAGAAAGATACATCGCCTTGTTGCATCTGCTCAAACATACTCTCAAGGCGCATTTTGTTCTGGCGCTCAAGCTGCTGCTCACGCTCACGGTTGCTTCTAAAATCAGCGACTTCGCGAGCCTTTTTCTCATCAGAAACGACTAAGAATTCACTACCCGCCGCTGGCGTATCTGGTAAGCCCAAGATCTCAACTGGTATAGAAGGACCGGCTGATTTGATACGTTGGCCGTTTTCATCAGTGATAGCACGGACTTTACCATAGTACTCTCCGGCTAGCACTAGATCGCCTTGCTTGAGCGTACCTTTCTTGACTAGGACACTGACTACTGGACCACGGCCTTTTTCGAGCTTCGACTCAATAACTACACCTTGAGCGGCACCGTCAGTTGGCGCTTCTAATTCCATAAGCTCGGCTTGTAAGCTAATAAACTCTAGTAGCTCGTCGATGCCTTCACCTGTTTTGGCCGAGATACGCGCCATAGGTGTATCACCACCCCACTCTTCTGAAACCACTTCTTTGGTTGTCAGCTCGTTTAGCACGCGATCTGGATCAGCGCTTGGCTTATCCATTTTGTTGATAGCAACAATCAAAGGCGTACCTGCAGCGCGAGCATGATCAATCGCTTCTGCCGTTTGCGGCATCATACCGTCATCAGCGGCCACGACCAAGACAACGATATCAGTCGCTTGCGCGCCACGTGAGCGCATCGCGCTAAACGCAGCATGGCCTGGTGTATCTAAGAAGGTAATCACACCGCGATCAGTCTCTACGTGGTAGGCACCGATATGCTGAGTAATGCCGCCCGCTTCGCCGGTAGCGACTTTGGTTTCGCGGATCTTATCGAGTAGCGAGGTCTTACCATGGTCAACATGACCCATAATAGTGACGACCGGTGGACGCGTCTGCACGTTACTACTGCGCTCATCGACAGCTTCGTGTAGGTCGTCTTCAACTTTGGTATCGCTAACCGGAACGGGGTTATGACCCATCTCTTCAACGATAAGACTGGCGGTCGCCTGATCGATAGTATCAGATTCGCTTGCCATCTCACCCATTTTCATCAGCAATTTGGTCACTTCACGGGCTTTGACAGCCATGCGCTGAGCAAGGTCCGATACCGTGATTTGCTCGGCGATTTCGACGTCATAGACAATCTTTTCGACCGGTTTTTCAAACTTATGCTGACCTGATTGTGAAGAGCTTAAACCGTTTTTGCGGTTTTTGATTTCACGCTCTTCTTGGTTTTTGCGGCGACGACCGCGAGCACCGGTACTGTTAGCACCGCGTTTGATTTCGCGGCGCTCTTTTTCGAATGACTCCTCTAGTGCGTCACCCACTAAGCCTTTAGCCAATGGCTCGTCCTTACGAACTTCTGCTACTGGCTCACGGTCGGTATATTTACCGGCCATTTTACGCATCTGCTCAAGCGTACGCTTTTGCGCCTCTTCTGCTTGGGCTTGACGAGTTTCGGCTTCGATTTTGCGTAAGCGAGCTTCTTCTTTTTCGCGAGCTTCGCGAGCTTTACGCTCTGCTGCCGTTTCAACTTTTGGCTTAGTAGCCGCGACTTTTTTCTTCTCTTTTGCTTTGATCTCGCTTGCCGCTTTGCCGCCTTTTTTGACCACAACAGAGGCAGCGACATCATCGCTCTTATCTTCTGAATTTTTGCTAGAGCCTAAGCTTGCACGCATCGCAGCTAGAGTCGCTGCTTGACGCTCTTCGGCTTTTTTCTTAGCCGCGTTACGCTCTTCGGCTTCTTTTTCAGCGCGCTGTTTTGCTTCAGCCATTGCTTGTTCGCGCGCCGCTAATTCTTCAGCCATTTTTTCTGGATTAGGCTTGTCGAATACTTTCTTTCTACGCACCTCTACATTGACGCTCTTAGATTTACCTGAAGAGCCAGTCACGCGAGCGGTACTTGTCGTCTTAGATTTGAGACTAATGCGACGCTTTTCTTGTTGGCCATGACTTTGTTTTAAATGTGCCACCAACTTCTCTTGCTCAAGTTCGGTGACTGAGTCATCCTCCCCGCGAGCAGGTAGCCCAGCATCCTGCAACTGCTGCTGTACAGCACTAGCGGTTTTGCCTACCATGTCTGCCAGTTCTTTGACGGTCTTATCTGCCATTGATTATCACCTACTGTCTATTATTTGCTATATATTCAATTCAGTTGTTGGCTACAAATGATTGTGCTTAGGTTGGTTTTGATTTTTATGTCGCAAGCCAGCCTTTAGTTATCGATAGCATACCACCAAAAGACAGCGGTATGCTTCTAATACCTATTCATTGAACCAAGATTCCCGAGCTTTCATGATAAGCTTACCTGCGGTCTCGGAGTCTAAGCCTTCGATATCTTCGATATCAAATACAGCCTGCTCTGCCAAATCATCAACGGTGATGATATCTTTTTGCGCCATTTTATAGGCCCAGCTGACAGTCATCCCTTCTAGATCTTGCAGCTCTTGACTAGGCTCTTTCATGTTTTGTTGTTTGACCAGCTCATCTGCGATGACGACTTCTTTAGCGCGCTCTTGAATCATGTCAATCGCTTCGTCATCTAACCCTTCGATATCATAAAAAGTCTCAACCGGTACATAAGCTACCTCTTCGATACTCGTAAAACCGATATCGACAAGGGCTTGCGCTAGGTCCTGATCAACCTCTAAGCGATCATAGAAAAGATCGATAAAGGCTTTGGTCTCATCTTGTTGACGCTGCTGATACTCTTCTTCTAGCATCATGTTGAGCTTATAGCCGGTTAATTCAGAAGCCAAGCGCACGTTTTGACCTTGTGAGCCAATAGCGCGGGCGAGCTGATCATTCGTGCTAAAAATGATATCAGCGGTCTTAGTATCTTCATCAAGGATAATACTGCTCACATCGGCAGGCTCTAAGGCGCTGATGATAAATTGTGCTGGATCATCTGACCATACAACCACATCAATACGCTCACCATCAAGCTCTTGCTGCACCGCTTGGATACGAGTACCGCGCATACCGATACAAGCGCCGACCGGATCGATACGGTTGTCATTGGTCTTTACAGCTATTTTAGCACGAGTACCAGGCAGACGAGCGACATTACGAATCTCGATAATCTCTTCTGCGATCTCCGGCACTTCTTTTTGCATCAAGGCTGAGAGCATCTCAGGATGAGTACGCGACAATAATAACTGCGCGCCGCGGTTATCACGGTTGACATGATAAAGAATAGCGTTGATACGCGATTTGACGCGTAGCTGCTCACGGGGCAACATCTGATCACGTGATAGATAACCTTCAGCGTTATCACCTAAATCAATAATGTAGCCATCACGAGTTTGTTTTTTGACTTCACCATACATCATCTCGCCAATACGCGGCTCAAAAGCGTCCGCTACTAGCGCCCGCTCCGCTTCACGGATCTTTTGAATGATAACTTGCTTTGCCTGCGTGGCCGCGATACGACCAAATTCAATTGATTCTATCTGCTCTTCTTTTACATCGCCGATAGACCATTCGTCTTGATCAAGATCAGTAATAGCGAGCTGACACGCTGGCATCTCATGGTCTTCATCCGCCACTACTGTCCAATAGCGATAGGTATCATAATCACCAGTATCACGGTCAATGGCGACGCGAACCGCCACTTCAGGCTGCTCGGTATAGACCTTCTTTTTTGTTGAGACTACTAAAGCATCTTCAATAGCTTCAAAGATATCTTCAGGATTTAAGCCCTTTTCATTACTGACGGTTTCTACTACCGTTAAAATTTCACGACTCATGCTATACCTGTCCTATCATCTTATAATTGGCTTAAATGTTGTTATCTGTTTGCTAATCTTAAGCATTAATCATCTTCATAAATTAAGTGAGCTTTGTCAATATTACTTAGTGCAATCTCAAAGCGCTCGCCATCGCTGGTGGTCAGCTGTAAAGAGGTATCGTCCATACTATCGAGCTTACCGGTGGCTTTACGGCGTTTTTTGTCGCCTTGCCCGATCGCAGAGATCAAACGCAAACTTATCGTTTGGCCGATATATTCACGCATCTGCTCATCTGAGAAAAAAGCACGATCAAAACCAGGAGAAGACACTTCTAGTACAAATTCGCCAGCGATAGGATCATGTACTTCTAGTACACCGCTTACTTGATGATTGACCGCTGCGCAATCCTCAATAGTGACGTGTTTGTCCTGTGCTTGTTCTTCAGGCAACGCTTCAATGTAAATGCGCAATAAGGAGCGATTGCCTTGCGGCGTAAATTCAATACCCCATAGCGAGACATCACAAGCCGCTACAGCAGGCTCAATAATCGTAGTTAACTCTGCAACTTTGGTCGAAAGCTTCATAATCTATTTATATTTTCCTGTTCACTTATCGGTAGTTTTAGTCACGACGCACTGATCACCATAGAGGCTGGTTGTCATACTCAATGCCGCTAGTACCTAGTGAATCATATTAGGGATTAAATTGTTATCTTCAAGGACAACATAGTAAAGAATAGAGCAGAAGATAGTATTGCTTACGAGTATCGTAACATAGCAATCAGCAAGGACTGGTAGCAAATGATGACAAGTATTTTGCGCTGTCATTTAGGATTAGAGTATCGAATTAACCCTATTCTTCTTAGCTAAAACGTATAGTAGATACTGACATTATACTGATAGTACTGCACTAATAATGCTGAGCCGCAGATACAAAAAAACCCACAAACATAATGGTGGGCTAATCGACACTGATATCTCAATACAACAGAATATTAGTGTACAAACATCAGTATTAAAAAGTGGTAGCGGGGGCTGGATTTGAACCAACGACCTTCGGGTTATGAGCCCGACGAGCTACCAGACTGCTCCACCCCGCAACAATTTAGAATGCATATTATAGGGAAGGTTTATCACCTTGTCAATCTTTATCTGAAATAAACTTCAAATCAAAGATTGCTATAACGACATTGCTTTAACACAACTAAAGTACAAACTACTTACTTAATTGGTGCGATTGGGGGGACTTGAACCCCCACGGCTTGCGCCACCACCCCCTCAAGATGGCGTGTCTACCAATTCCACCACAATCGCTTATCGCTAACCGTCTACTGGTATAAATAACGGCTATCGTTTACTGCTATAACCTTCTATCTTATTTACTTATTAATAATAAGCGTCATGCTTGAGGTTGGCATCACTAAGATAAAACATCGTAAAAACAGGCAAGCATTGTAAAACTAACCCTTACAAATAGCAAGGCCTGCGTATAAAAATAACTACTGCTGAGGATTCTGCGTCAATGGACGCGGGGTTTGCGGCGCTGAAACTGGCGCATCTAAACGAAACTGATCTTCCGCTTGTTCGCGAGCATGCACGGCTAATACCATACTAGTAATAAAAAATATCACCGTCAGCACCGCTGTCGCACGAGTCAAAAAGTTAGCGGTTCCCGCCGCGCCAAAAACCGTGCCAGAAGAGCCGGCACCGAAAGAAGCTCCAGCATCAGCCCCTTTGCCATGCTGTATCAAGATCAAGCCAATCATGGCAATGGCCACGATAATATGCAAGGCTAATATAAAAGTAAACATGGGGTCCTCTTCTGCCGCATAGTGACGACTGGTAAAAATAGTGACGACTGATAAATTACGAAGGCTATAAAACAAAGACTGTAAATAAGGCGCATTGTACACGATTACAAGGGCGGTGTTAAACCCACTTTCATCGACTGACAAGGCGTTTTGATACCAGTCAATCTGCGCCTGCCAATATATCGTCGTTCTCAAGCGCTATTTTTGCTATGCTCTTAACTTTTAGCCTTTAGCATTCAGCCTTTGGCGCGACTAAAAGCGTCGGCTATCGCTAAAAAGCTATCGGCTTTTAGTGAAGCGCCGCCTACTAACGCGCCGTCTATCATAGCGCTTGCAGCAAAGCTATCCGCATTATCAGCATTGACGCTACCGCCGTATAATACAGTGACCTCTGGTGACTTTGGCGCAAAACTGGCGATTTGTTGTTTGATATGCTGATGAGTTGCGCTGACCTCGCTCACCGTAGGTACTTTACCAGTGCCAATGGCCCAAACCGGCTCATAAGCGATAATCAAACGCTCAGCTAATGCTTGAGTCTGTACAGAGTCTGTTTGTAGCAAACTTTCGACAACTGCTAGCTGCTCATCAAGTACACTAATGGTTTGCTTGGCATCATACTCCTCTTGAGTCTCACCGATACATAGCACCACCCCAAGGCCTTGAGCAAAAGCGCATTTTAGTTTGGCTAGTAAGCTATCATTAGACTCGTGATGATATTGCCGACGCTCCGAATGACCCAAAAGCGTCCAACTCGCTCCAGCATCTGCGACTTGCTGCGCTGAGCAATCTCCCGTATAGGCGCCGACTGTAGCGCTATGCGCACTGATGTTCTGCGCGCTCACTTGGATAGATGCGTTTTGCAGGCGCGCGCTGACAGCAGCAAGATGCACACAGCTTGGCGCCACCATAAGATGACAATACGGGTTGTCGGCACCTCTGTCCTCAGACGCTACCAACAAATTATCTAGTAATGTATTGACGTCTTTGCTCGTTGCCGGATTTTGTTTCCAATTGCCAATTACCCAAGCCTGCATAACTCATCTACCTTGTGTCATCTGTCATTGCCAATATGGCTAGTCTGCGCGCCAGTATAACAAATATTTGGCGAGTGCTATAGTAGTCGCTTACGATGTATAAAGCGCTAGCACTAGCTATCGTATCCCTCTTTTTTGATTACCTCATGAGTATAAGAGGTTGTCCCTATAAAAGGTTCAGATATGCTTATATCAGTATGAAATAAACTCTATATTCTCTAGCGTCTGAAACAGTTCTGTTTTTTACGGTATTTTTGCCTATAATTAGGACGAGGTAATCGTTGACCCTAAATTCAAAACTTTATTCAAAACTTTTTGTATGGCTTATAAAAATGGCTAATAAGTTTCGAAAGTTCGTGCTATTAGCTGAATCAGTTTTATTAGATACGTTAAAGCTATAAAATGAATCCATGGCGTCAAATATTTAATACCCAAAATAATTTATATTGGTTGTCACTTTTGGCAGCTGCCGCATCAAGGAGGGTTTATGTCTACCGCTGTCAGCAATTTTGGTAGTCTGGCGCAACAACTAATCAGTGCAGGTGTGGTTAGCGAAACGAACATGCAAACCGCGC
This sequence comes from Psychrobacter sp. TB20-MNA-CIBAN-0197, assembly GCF_040309765.1. NCBI lineage: Bacteria > Pseudomonadati > Pseudomonadota > Gammaproteobacteria > Moraxellales > Moraxellaceae > Psychrobacter > Psychrobacter sp. TB20-MNA-CIBAN-0197. The sequence goes on along the minus strand of NZ_JBEOPC010000007.1, from coordinate 92,832 downwards.
AAACCGAGGCGCAGCAGCAGCAAATAGGGCTTGTGCCTTATTTAGTAGAGAATAAAATGGCTGATGCTTACGAGTTGGCTAATCTGTTGTCAAAGTCGTTTGGTGACCCTTTATTTGATCTTAATGCCCTAGAAGCAGACATCGTGCCAAAAGATTTGGTCGATGAGAATATCCTGCGTAAGTTTAACGCCCTACCTATCTTCAAACGCGGACAGCAGCTGTTTGTCGCGCTAAGCGACCCCACACGTATCGACGCTATTGACGCTATAGCGTTTAACTCTCGCCTGTCAGTCGCCACCGTGATCGTAGAAGAGGACAAACTCAAACAGCGCATTGAGACCATATATGCTGACACGATGCAGAGCTTTAGTGGCTTTGCAGATAGCGATCTTAATGTCGATTTTGAAGAGAGTAACGAGGATGAGGATGGCGAGACTCAGCTCAATACTAGCGTCGATGAAGCGCCAGTCGTCAAATTCATCAATAAAATGCTAGTCGATGCCATCCGTATGGGCGCCTCCGACTTGCATTTTGAGCCTTATGAAAAAAGCTATAGAGTGCGCTTTCGGGTCGATGGAGTGATGCAAAAAATGGCCAATCCGCCTGTGCAACTTGCCAGCAAGATTGCGGCGCGTCTAAAGGTCATGTCACAAATGGACATCTCTGAGCGCCGTGTGCCACAAGATGGCCGTATCAAGCTAAAGATCTCTAAAAGCCGAGCCATTGATTTTCGGGTAAGCTCCTTACCAACGCTGTTTGGTGAAAAGCTTGTTTTACGTATTTTGGATCCTTCATCAGCGATGATGGGTATTGAGGCGCTAGGTTATGAGCCAGATCAAAAGGAGATGTTCTTAGAAGCGCTTAATAAGCCGCAGGGCATGATACTGATCACCGGTCCGACAGGGTCAGGTAAAACGGTATCGCTGTATACCGGTATCAATATCCTAAATACCGGCGAGACCAACATCTCGACCGCTGAAGATCCAGTCGAGATCAACCTTGAAGGTATCAATCAGGTCAACGTCAATCAAAAGGTCGGCCTCACTTTTGCCACTGCGTTAAAGTCATTCTTGCGTCAAGATCCAGACATCGTTATGGTTGGTGAAATTCGAGACTTAGAGACCGCTGAGATTGCTATCAAAGCAGCGCAAACCGGTCACTTGGTACTCTCCACCTTACATACCAACTCCGCCCCTGAGACCTTAACGCGCCTAAAAAATATGGGTGTAGCTTCTTTTAATATTGCCACTTCAGTCAACTTAGTCATAGCCCAGCGACTCGCGCGGCGCTTATGTGGAAGCTGCAAAAAGCCTATCGATGTTCCACGTCAAAGCCTGCTGGAGATTGGCTTTACCAATAATGATTTGGACAACCCCAATCATATTATTTATGAGCCGGTCGGCTGTAATGAATGCCGTGAAGGCTATAAAGGTCGCGTCGGTATCTATGAGGTTATGAAAGTGAATCCGGAGATCTCACGCATCATTATGGAGGATGGCAACGCTATCGATATTAAGGATGCCGCGCTTAGAACCGGCTTTCGTGACTTGCGGCGTTCCGGTATTATGAAAGTGCTACAGGGCACAACCACTATTCAAGAAATGCTGCGTGTTACTTCTGAATAAAAACGTAGTAGTGAGTAAAAAAGTGGCGAGTCAAAGACTGAGCGCATTTTGTAGGCCGATAGCGAAATAAAATGAGCACTCACTACAAGGGTCATTTTATTATAAAATAGGCTTTGGTCTTGCTCACTTATGTCCTGCTAAGTTCTTGTCTTGTTAGACGATAGCGATAGCTTACAAAGACTGATAGCGGTAAACTGACTCATTGCAAGACTTGCTGGTTTTAAGGCTCAATAGCGACCACACCTGAGTCGCTATTTAAGCACAAAGAACGTCGATGGCTAACTTATATGGCTTATTACATAGCTTAGACTGTTAGACTGCCCCAGTCAGATAGATTTTTAGGAGAGACACATGGCTAAAGCGAAAACGGATATGCTGCTAGATTTCGTCTATGACGGGGTCAATCGCCGTGGACAAAAGGTCAAAGGTGAGACGACCAGTCGAAGCTTAGAGCTGGCCAAAGCAACTTTGCGTAAGCAAGGTATCGTAGTCAAAGGCATCAAGAAAAAGCCAAAAGCTTTATTTACTTTCAAAAAATCCATCAAACCTATCGATATCGCTATCTTTTCGCGGCAGCTAGCAACCATGATTAAAGCGGGTATTCCTTTAACACAGTCGTTTGAGATTGTCGCGGACTCGCTAGATAACCCAAGTATGAAAGACTTGGTGTTATCAATTAAAGCCGATATCGAAGCCGGTGGCACCTTTGCCGCTGCCCTACGTAAACATCCCCGCTACTTCGATGACCTGTTTTGCTCGCTCGTAGAATCTGGTGAGCAATCAGGGGCGCTTGAGACGATGCTTGAGCGCGTCGCCACCTATAAAGAAAAAAGCGAAATACTTAAATCAAAAATCAAAAAAGCCATGAAATATCCGATCGCGGTTATTGTGGTCGCGGTCATTGTGACGATGATTTTGCTGATCAAAGTGGTGCCGGTCTTCTCAGATTTGTTTAGCTCTTTTGGCGCAGAACTTCCTGCCTTCACCCAAATGGTCGTTGGCATGTCTGAATGGATGCAGTCTTGGTGGTTTGTACTAATTGTCATCATTGGTGCCGCTATTATTGGATTTTCTGAAGCGAAAAAAAGATCAAAAAAATTCCGCGATTCCTTAGATCGTTTGACGCTAAGACTGCCTATCTTTGGCAACATCGCTTATCAAGCGATTATTGCTCGCTTCTCTCGTACCTTATCGACGACTTTCGCCGCCGGTGTACCGCTAATCGATGCTCTAGACTCAACCGCTGGCGCGACGAATAACGTGGTGTACTACAATGCTACTCAGCAAATCAAAAACGACGTGGCAACCGGTCAGCAGCTGCAGTTTTCGATGCGCTCAACCAACTTATTTCCTAGTATGGCGATTCAGATGGTCGGTATTGGTGAGGAGTCAGGAAGTTTGGAGGAGATGCTCGATAAAGTAGCTAGCCACTATGAAAGTGAAGTTGATAATGCAGTCGATGGTCTTACCAGTCTGATGGAGCCACTGATTATGGCGGTGCTTGGCGTACTAGTAGGTGGCCTTGTCATTGCTATGTATCTACCGATTTTCCAGATGGGTTCTGTGGTAGGTTAAAACCGTCACCCAAAGCAACCCTTTAAAGGCCAGTGTTGATGCAATTGCTAGAATTATTACAAAATAATATGAGCGCGGCGCTCATAGTGTTTGGGTTATTAGGCCTGTGTGTAGGCAGTTTTTTGAATGTTGTGATTCATCGTATGCCGCTGATGATGTTTTATTCTTGGCGACAAGAATGTAGTGAATTTATGTCGCAGCAGCCGGATATCACGCCTGAGCAGTCGGCGGTTTTGGCGCAAGCAGTGGCAAACGATACGCCTATTACTCTCAGTCGTCCAGCGTCGCGTTGTCCGCACTGCGCTCATAAGATTAAGTGGTATGAGAACATACCGCTAGTCAGCTGGTTGGCGCTGCGCGGCCGCTGCTCTGAGTGTCAAGCGAGTATTGGCGTGCGCTACCCTGTTGTGGAGCTAGTAACTGCCCTGCTCTCTGCACTCGTTATTTATCATTTTGGCGTGTCGGCTACTGGCCTATCCGCACTGATACTGGTCTGGACGCTAATTGCGCTAACGGGGATAGACTTCGATACCCAGTTGCTGCCTGATAGGCTGACTTTCCCCTTAGCAGGACTGGGACTTGCGGTGAACTCGCAAGGCTGGTTTGTGAGTCCTACGCAATCGATTTGGGGCTTATTACTTGGGTTTTTATCATTATGGATAGTGGTGAAAGTCTTTTATCTCATCACCAAAAAGCATGGCATGGGTCAAGGCGACTTTAAGCTGCTAGCAGTACTTGGCGCTTGGCTTGGGCCCATGATGCTGCCTTTAATTATTCTCTTATCTTCTTTATTGGGTTCCATCGTTGGTATTATCTTGATGAAAAAGCAAGGTGAAAGTAAGCCTTTCGCTTTTGGACCTTATATTGCTGTTGCCGGCATTATCGCTTTATTATATGGAGCGGACATCATTAACTGGTATTTGGGCATGTACGCCTGATGGCGTGCGCTAGGCTTACAAGACAGTAAAGCAATGTCTACATCCTTACTCGTTATAACCGTTAAGATTATAATCTCATCATGCTCTTGCTTGGATATTATCTTCAATGATATTCGCGCTTTTTTATTCTATTGGCTAAATTAAGTTACTTTTATGACTATCAATGACCGCTCCTTCTCGCAACCCGCTCACGGCTCTGCTGCTCGCCCGCAGACTATAAATAAGTATAAAAATAATAAACTAGTCATCGGTTTGACCGGTGGTATAGGCAGTGGGAAATCCGCGACTAGCGATTGGTTTGCAGCGAAAGGGATAGATATCATCGACGCAGATGTCATCGCGCATGAGGTAGTCGCTAAAGGTAGCGCTACTCTACGTAAGATTCAAAAAAAATTCGGCGATTGGGTTATTAATGGAAAAGGAGAGATGGATCGCGCAGCCGTGCGAACGCATGTCTTTACTCACCCTGAAGCGCTCATTGAGCTTGAATCGATTACCCATCCGGCGATAAGAGAGGCGGCAAAAGAGCAGCTGGCCGCTAGTACTTCTGAGTATATCATCCTATCAGCGCCGCTACTGATAGAAGCCGCTGAAGCGGGTCTGGCTAATCTATGTCAGCGCATTTTAGTCGTTGATGCAAGCGAGGGCACGCAACTTGAACGCGCAAGCTTAAGAGACGCGCAAAGTGTGCCGAAGATTAAGGCCATTATGGCCAATCAGCTCAGCCGTGAAGCGCGCAATAGTCATGCTGATGATGTCGTCGTTAATGATGGTGATATCGCTGCGCTACATTTGCAGCTTGAGCCTCTACATCAGACCTATCTTGCCCTAGCCCAGCAGCTTAAGTAGTGCGCTGCCGGTTGATCTCGTATAACGCCATACCAGTCGCTACGCTGACATTCAGGCTTTGCAAATTACCATGCGCGTTGCCTGACATCGGGATATAGACCAGCTCATCACAGCTCTCTAGCGTCAGCCTGCGCATACCTTCCCCTTCAGAGCCCATAATCAGTGCCGTCTTACCGGTCATATCCGCTTCATGTATCGGTTTTGCGGTCTCATCTAGAGCTGTGCCAAAGACGAAAACACCAGCACTTTTAATCTGAGCAAGCATACGCGCCAAATTGGTCACGCTGATAATCGGCATCATCTCAGCGGCGCCAACAGAGACCTTAGCTACCGTTGGGGTTAGGCTTGCGGCATGATGCTTAGGACAAACCACCGCATCCACACCCATCGCTACTGCAGTACGCAAACAAGCGCCAAAGTTATGAGCGTCGGTGATCTGATCGAGCACTAGTAATAAGCAGCTTTCCTGCGCTATTACAGTATCTAACACCGCTTCATCAGCAAAAGCCAACGGTCTTGCATGCAAGACGACACCTTGATGCTGCGGGCTACCACACAACTGCGTGAGCTTATCTTTTTGTGTGGGCTGAATGCTGACGCCATTATCTTGCGCGCTTGCCATAATAGCGGCAACATGGCTATCGCTTTCGCGGCCTTGCTGCACGAATAGACTTAAGGCATCTAGCGGACGATGCTCTAAGAGGGCATCGATAGCATGAATACCATAAAAGTAGTTGGGCTTTGCCATAATTGAACCTATTGAATAATATCACTAGGGCGTGTTGAACATTCACAAATGCGCACTGCTGATCGCTAAAATAGTTCTAGTCTAAGTGAAAATTGCAGATAATGCTTATTGCATTGGCTAGATTTTCACAACGACTAGGGCGATTTTAGCATCAGCCCTTACTACAACAATAGGGACAGGACTCTTTTTTGCCGCTTTATTGATAAAAATAGACGCTTAGAACAACTAAACTTACCATTTTTATCTGCAAATCGCCTAAAAAATAGTCTCTGTCAGTGCCAAGGTCGAATGTTCAACACGCCCTAACAAATGAGTCTGGCTCTCAAGCGCTTAGTAACGCTTTGTTTGCCAATAGCCAAAATAAAAAAAGACAGATAAAACCTTGCTGATTTTATATGCCTTTTCTTATGCACGGGTTTTTATGTACTGATTTTTTCTACTAAAAGTAAGTCATTGAACTAATTTATTAGACTAAGTCACTGTGAAGGTAAGTCACTGAACCAAGTTAATTGAGCCTTGTTCTAAACCCTGCCACTTTTTCAATGACTTCACGCTTATGAGAACCCCTACCCTTCTAAATGACAGACGTACTGTACAATCTCTTCGGTACGCAAATTAAAGCTGCTATTGCCTTCTACTACAAAAGACTGGCCAGCACGGTAGTAGCTAAAGTCTTCGTCACCATTGATTTTGACTTCGCATTCACCGCTGATGATTTCGATACGCTCAGAGGTATTAGTGCTGAAGTGGTACTGTTCAACGCTACTGTCGCAGGGAAGGATAACCCCTAAGGTCTTATGTTGACCACTCTCAAACATGATAGTGTGACTAGAACACCGTCCATCATAGGATATGGTGGCCTGAGCATTGACGGTTACATTGGTAAACTTTGCCGCTGACATAGGGGCTTCCTTATCAAATAATTATTGCTAAACTAAAAAATAAGTGCTTCATCAAAATATTAATAGACTGACGATGACTAGGGCGTGTTGAACATTCACAAATGCGCACTGCTGATAGCTAAAATAGTTCTAGTCTAAGTGAAAATTGCAGGTAATGCTTATTGCATTGGCTAGATTTTCGCAACGACTAGGGCGATTTTAGCATCAGCCCTCACTACAACAATAGGGACAGGACTATTTTTTGCCGCTTTATTGATAAAAATAGACGCTTAGAATGACTAAACTTACCATTTTTATCTGCAAATCGCCTAAAAAATAGTCTCTGTCAGTGCCATGGTCGAATGTTCAACACGCCCTAGTGCCTGCTTTACCAAATCGCAAAGGCCATGAACACAGCCTAGCAACAGGACAACACTGCTAGACGACCACTCTAAATGGCAATGATAAACGACGATGCACTTTAGTGCTCAGTGTTACCATTTTTATAGTTTGATAGTTGTGATTCGGTATGACTATTAATAAACTATTAATAAAGTGTACGTTTGTATTTTGATGAGATAATGCTACCACATTATTTCTATAAAGTTTGTTAAAGCGGCAATGAAATCTCGTTAATTTATTCAAACCCTTGCTCTTTGTAGAGTCTAAGCTTGCGACTGTACAGGCCTACTTTAATATCATTTTTAAGAATAAAAAAGTCGCTAGTCAGCGCTAGAGTATTGTAAAATAAGCAAAAATTATTATAGTCGCTAAAGGCCCAAGACGGTATCCTGACAATAGGCAAACGCCTTCATAAAATTGTATCTATTTGCTGATATCGGCTTATATTCCCCTATAATAATGCTCTTTGTCATCGAACTAACGACTGCGTTAGTATGCTAACGAAGAGGTATTATTCGCGAGCTACGCTCTTTATTATTGTCTGCCATGAGAGGCTTTGATGCTATTATCATTAACCTTGTACCAGTTTGCGCTAATCGCTGAGCATGAGCTAAGCGTTGCCGAAGGCTTCAATGTTATCACTGGTGAAACGGGTGCGGGTAAATCTCTACTGCTCGACGCGCTATCTTTGTGTATAGGCGAGCGAGCGGATAGCTCGATGGTGCGCCATGGCGCGCCGCACGCGGATATCTATGCGCAGTTCGATGTGACTCATAATAGCCTCGTTAGCGATTGGTTTGCGGCAGGCGGGCGCGAATTGGCTGAGCCTGAAGTACTCATTCGCCGCCAGCTGAGTAACAATGGCCGCTCAAAAGCTTGGCTCAATGGCGCGCCTGTAAGCTTAGCGGAGCTCAAAAGCTTAGGCGTATTATTAGTAAATATCCATAGCCAGCACGCCCAGCAAGCGCTATTAAAACCTCAGTTTGTGGTGCAGTGGTTAGATGCAATGGCACAAACCACCTCACTGGCTGAACAGACTGCTACTAGCTATCAGTATTATCAGCAGCTCAAACGCCGCGCTGATGAGATTTCTAGCCGCGCCGCCCAGCGTCAAGATCGCATTCAGTTGCTGCAAAGCCAACTAGCTGATATCGCGCCCCTACTCGCCGTTGATTATAGTGAAATCGAAGCCGAGCACGAAGAGCTGTCAAACATCGAAGCGCTGATGTCAGAGGCCAGTCACGGTCTACATCTGCTCGATAACGATAGCGATGAGCCTGATGTCATGACCTTGCTCGGTCAAGCGATTAAGCTGTGTGACAATCAGCTCGGTGTCAGTCAGACTTTTGAGCAAGCCTCCGAGCAGCTGCATCTAGCGCAGCAGCAAATCACGGAAGTCACCGCGATGCTGACGGACTACGCTGAGCAGCAACTGCCCGATCCTGAGCGCCTGCAGACTTTAGATAATCTAATCAGCCTCGGTCATCGCTTGTCTCGTAAACATAGCTTGCCTGCCAGTGACTTAATCAATGAAGCTCATGAGTGGCAACAGCAACTAGAGCAGCTAGAAAACGAGCCGACAAGCGATGCGTTAGCCGCGCAAATTTCAGAGGCTTGGCGAGAGTACCTCACTAATGCTAAAGCCCTACATAAAGCACGGACCCAAGCTGCGCCTACTATCTGCGCGCAGCTAGTGACGCAGCTGCAGCCTTTAGCACTGCCTAATGCCCGCTGCGAGTTTATGTTTACTAAAAAACCAACTGAATCCGCTTACAATGCGCAAGGCTGCTACGATATCGAGCTCCTGTTTAGCGCTAACGTCGGTATGCCGATGCAGCCCTTACATAAGATTGCCTCAGGTGGTGAGCTGTCGCGAATGGCGCTGGTGATGCAAGTGCTGCAAGCGACCAGTAGCGATAATAATGCCGCCAAACCTATGCTGGTCTTTGATGAAGTCGATGTCGGTATCAGCGGCGGTACCGCGCAAGTGGTCGGTGAGTTACTACGTAGCCTCGGGCAGACTCAGCAGCTACTCGCCATTACCCACCAAGCGCAAGTGGCGGCGCAAGCGCATCAGCATATCTTAGTACAAAAGCATCATCACGAGCAGACCCAAAGCGAGCTTGTCATCTTGACCGGTAGCGCGCAAGTCGATGAGCTGGCGAGAATGTCAGGTGGGGTCACGATCACTGAGGTCACCCGCGATCACGCGCGCAGCTTACTAACTGACGTCAAATAGCGGCTTTGAGACCGCTAGCGTTTGCCTAAAAACCCTTATTGATTTTCGCGTTAACATCGCCATATAGTAGTGTCTACCCTTTTATGTTGTCCTTGTATTTATGTCTACTACCAATTTGACTCATCACTTTTTGATTGCGGCCCCTGAGCTGCCAGACCCAAGGTTTGAGCAGGCGCTGATCTATATCTGTCGCCATGATAAGCACGGGGCGCTCGGATTGATGGTCAATCGTCCCCTAGAAAAAGCCAACGTAGGCAAGCTTCTAGAGGACTTACACATCGAAGTTACCGACCCACAAGTGATGGAAGATTTAGCGCTTGAGGGCGGCCCTATGTACCCTGAGGTTGGCTTTGTGCTGCATACCGGCCAGCCGCAGTGGGCGTCCTCTTTTGCCATATCAGAGAATGTCTGTATTACCACCAGCCAAGATGTACTCAAGCGTATCGCTGTCGGTCAAGGCGTCGGCCATTATCAGCTGTGTTTGGGTCACGCCAGCTGGGGCAAAAAACAATTGGAAGATGAGCTCAATAATGGCGACTGGCTCGTCTGCCCCGCCGATCTTAATATTTTGTTTGATGCGCCTTTTGATGCGCGTTGGCAGCTGGCGGCTGATAAGCTTGGGGTAAACTTTGATTATCTAAGTAGTGATATCGGTCATGCGTGATCAGTTAAAAACGCTCTTATTAGGGTAGATAGTATGACAATTAATGAACATAAACCTCTGGCTGTAGAGGCTGCAAACGCTGACAGCAGCAACTCGCTGGCAGCCTTAGACGTGCAACCAAAAGAGCATCTTATTTTAAGCTTAGATTACGGCGTAAAAAAGATGGGCATGGCACTGGGTAATAGTATCACCCAAACCGCGCGCGCCTTTGATATCTTGGCCATGAATAACGGTCAGCCGGACTGGGATAATTTGATAGGCATCATTAAGACTTGGGGTGTCACTCAAGTCATCGTCGGTCTACCGCTGAATATGGATGGCAGTCGCTCGATGCTCTCTCGCCGCGCGCATAAGTTCGCTCGCCGCTTGGCACATAGACTGATGGAGCAGCACATGTCGGTCGTGGTGAGTCTGTGCGATGAGCGCTTAACGTCAGTAGAAGCACGCGCTATAGCGTGGGATAATGGCTGGATCGACCACGAGCGCGACGCTATCGATGACATCTCAGCTTGTATTTTGCTCTCGACTTATTTTGCCGATCCTAGCAGCGCAATAGCTATCGATAGTATCAAGCCCGATTAATACACGCCTTTTTACCTTAATAGATAAGCAATTGATCTTATGAGCATTGAGCCCAAGCAAGCCAACACTTATGGCATACCGCCGCTAGCTATCGCCCGTATCAAAGGCGCACAGCAAGCCAATAAAATCGCCATTTATATGATTTACGCGGCGCTGGTCGCTTTTGTGGTCTTTGGCACTATTGCTAGTATTAAAGTCTTTCATGACAATCAGTTGCTGTATCGCTTGTTTTACAATTTACCGTTTATATTGATAGCTTTGACCATTCCTATCACTTTGTATGATGCGTTTATTATCTACCGCTATCGCCTCAGTCAATCGTCAATGGTAATTATGACTATTGGGGTTTCGACGGTTATATTACTCGGTGGTTTATTATTCGCCGATACCGCTTGGTTAGGATTGGCTTCTTGGCTTGGAGTGGCGTTTTTATTCAAAGTCAGCTTTAAGCGCTTCTTTGACTTTTTACAAGCTGAAGAAGAAACCGAAACGCTTGAACAAAGCTAATTTTGACTTCAAAAATGTCGCAATACTTTTTATAAATTAGATAGCTTAAATTATCTTTAACCTTTTTATGACTAAAAAACCACTATGACGACTCCTATTACGCCTACGCCAATCAATCATCATCTCGACACTCAAGGGCTGATATGCCCTGAGCCGGTCATGATGCTGCACCGCACCATACGCAAAGCCGATAGCGGTGATGTCATCGAAATACTCGCAACCGACCCGGCAACAACGCGCGATATTCCTAACTTTTGTCGGCACTTGGGTCATGAGTTTTTGAGTCAAGAAACCTTAGCCGAAGACATAAACTTAGAAGTGGATCCTGATGAAATTACTATCGATAGCGATAAGGATGCGCCAACCAGCGCCACTCTATATCGCTACTTGGTCAAGAAAAAAAGCGCTTAGTTAAGATAAGCGGGAGTCATAAGCACTATTAAAAGCCCCATCATAAGTATTATCAAACGCGCAAAACTGAGGTCGTTTAACTAAAGCCGCCTAAAAACATCATTCATTAGTAAAAGGTACATCATGTGTTACTAACCGAAAAAAAATATGTAGAGTGGCACGAGAACGACACCTCACACCTGGCTCGTTGGCTGTCGGCTAGCGATCATCCTACACCTAGGCGAATAGTCATCGTCGATGACAGAACCACTGCCGATGAGGCTTATCGATTAGCCTGCGCTGGTACGTCTATGCTCTATCGCGGCGACTTTCATAATGCGCGGCAACTATTGCAGGCCATCACTCGGCGCATTGAGCGTACTGAAAATAATTCTGCCAAACGCAAGTCAAGAAAAGCTGCTAATAAAGCCAAAAACTCAACTGAATCAGACTCCCAAACCCTACCAAATCTCTTTCACCAGCAGCGTCAAATGACCGCCCAGCGCTCGCGTATCTTAAGTCGCTTACTATTAGAGCTAAATGCTGATTATGTCAGCTCGTTACGCCGTGCGCCTGATATGAGCCATGCTTGCTTAGCCGCTTTTGGCCCATTGGATAAAGAGAATCAGTCATGTGTGCTGTCATTTCGCGACTTGCAAGGCGCATTAGGAGCAGCTGGCTGGCGCGAAAAAGGCGTAGTGATCAAAGCGCTCGGCTTATCCATTTACCCGCACTACGGGGTCTTTGCGCCAACTCGTCATGAGTACGTGCCGCTATTGCTCGATGCGCCTTTGCCCAAAGCTTTCGATGTCGCTTATGATATAGGTACCGGCACAGGCTTGCTGGCTATTATCTTAGCAAAGCGCGGTATCAAACAGATCATAGCGACGGATGTAAACCCACGCGCGCTAACCTGTGCTCAAGATAACTTCGAGCGCCAAGGGCTAGCTCATATACAGTTGCAGCAAGCTGATCTATTCCCAACCGACGCGCCACTCGCCAATCTAATTGTCTGCAATCCGCCTTGGCTACCAGCTAAACCGACCTCACCACTAGAGTATTCGGTCTACGATGCTAACAGCGCAATGTTAAAAGGGTTTTTGCAGGGCGCAAAATCGCACTTAGCTCAGCATGGCGAGATTTGGCTCATTCTGTCTGATTTAGCGGAGCACTTACAGCTACGTAGTCGTGATGAATTATTGGGGTGGATTGCAGATGCTGGCTTAGCAGTGAAATATCGTCTCGATACTCAGCCCAAGCACGGTCGTAGTCAGGATAAGTCTGACCCTTTATACACAGCGCGTAGTAGTGAAATTACTTCGCTATGGTGTTTGCAAAGTGTTTAGTATTTTATTATCGAGTACCCTTCTATGAGCCGTGATCGCGCTGTACAACAACGTCAGCCCAAAGCCCTTGCCGTCGATGACGAGCCAGCTTACCTGACGGAGTTTCGTCAAGCGATGCTCGCACGCGGCTTAGCGACTCGTACGCGTAACGCTTATGTCCGCGACTTGCGAAGCTGTGAGCTGACGCATCACAAAGCACTGACCCAGTGGCAAAGCGATGAGGTGCTGCACTGCTTATCACAGCTCGCAGCCGAGGGTAAAACGCCGCGCACGCAAGCGCGAATGCTCTCAAGTCTGCGCCAATTCTACTTGTGGATGATCGCCAGTAACCTACGCGAAGACAACCCTTGCGAGCGAATCAAAAGTCCTAAGCTGGGACGACCGCTGCCTAAAGATTTAGCGGAAGCGGACGTCGATAACCTGCTTGCCGCGCCTGATACTAGCACCGCACTCGGTCTACGCGACAAAGCCATGCTAGAGGTGCTCTATGCGTGTGGTCTACGCGTTAGTGAACTGATTAATCTCGCGCTTGAACAAGTCAATCTCAACGCCGGCTGGCTACAAATCACCGGTAAAGGCAATAAGACCCGTCTCGTACCGCTAGGCGAATATGCAGCGGACGCGCTGGAAGATTATTTGAGTCATGGTCGCGGCGAGCTGGTCGCTCATCTAAAATCAGGTAACTGCCAAGCGGTGTTTTTGACGGCGCAAGGCGGCTATATGACTAGGCAGAATTTTTGGTACTTGCTCAAGAAGTACGCCAAAGTCGCTAGCATTGATAAAGAGCTCTCCCCGCATACGCTACGCCACGCCTTCGCTACTCATTTGCTCAATCATGGCGCGGATCTGCGTAGCGTACAATTGTTATTAGGCCATAGTGATTTATCGACGACGCAGATTTATACTCATGTGGCGACAGCAAGATTGCAGAAGTTGCATGCGGAGCACCATCCGCGCGGCTAGGGTATTGAAGAGAGGGTAAAAGCTTGGTGTAGGGTGGGTTAGACTTAACAAATTCTCGAAGAGAATGCGGTTAAGACGTAACCCACCTTTCTTATAACTGTATTCTAAACTTGGTGGGTTACGCTGTTGCCTACCCTACTCGCTAGTTTACTTTTATATAGAAAAATAATTTTAGTGTATTAGCTTAACTCACGTATTCGCTGGGCTAAAAGCCCAGCCTACAAAGACTTATCCATTATTCGAATACAACCTGCCTGAGATAAAACAAACCCATTCTTCATTATCCTAACTGGAACAAATAATGTCATACGCGCAATCCTCTACCCTGCCTGTGCTAACAAAGTCGCAAAACTCTCTACTTAAGAACCTAACTATTTTAGGTTATTTAGAAGGCACGTCTTTTTTGTTATTACTAGGCATCGCCATGCCGCTAAAATATATGCTTGGCATTCCTGAGGCAGTGAAATATATTGGCATGGCGCATGGCGTATTATTTATCGCTTATATCTTGATGCTGCTGTTTGCGGCGAGCAAAATTAAAATGCCGCTTTGGGCACTACCTGCTGGGGTGCTCGGCTCGTTTTTACCTTTTGGGCCTTTTGTGTTTGATCATGTTTTAAAGAAAAGGTTGGGATGGTCTCGAGGTAACAGGAACAGCGCTAGACACGATAGTCCGCACGCCAGTGGCAAGGCAGATACAAGCGGATAGCAGGATAAGCTCCTCATACTTATGCCATACATACCTCTCTCGTTTAACGCTTCCTAACTGAAAACAGACACCGTTATCGCTACACTCTTTATAATGAATTTAGAGATTATAATAAATTTAGAGAATGTGGTATTTAAGGACAGGGAGTGAGTTATGTTTGGCTTCGATATTGATATGGATTTGATGAAGTATCATTTCTTTCAATTAGGGATTGATTTTATCTTATCCTTACCGATTGCGCTGAATCGGGAGATGAAAGACAGCGGCGCGGGCCTGCGCACCTTTCCCTTAGTCACTGTCGCCTCTTGTGCCTTTATGCTTGTCGGCCGCGACATCTATTCAGAAGGCGATGCCGAGGCGCGTATCATGTATGGCATTATTACAGGTATGGGTTTTATCGGTGGTGGCGCTATTTTTAAGAGTAGCGGCAGTGTCAAAGGAACAGCGACGGCAGCAGGACTATGGAACACAGGCGCTATCGGTATCTCAGTTGCGTATAGTCGTTATGAGATTGCGATTATTTTGTCGGTGGTGAGCTTTTTGATATTGCAGTTCTCTGAGCCGTTCAAGTCCAGTGATCATCAAAAATAATGCACGCGCTGCGCAATCGGCGCTGAAATTTATCGCGGTTGCCGTTACAATACTCGTCATACCGTGCGTACTTTATCGTGAGTAAGATGCTGATATCGCACTACCCTTTTTATAATCCTATACGAGAATGTTATGAGTCATCAGCCCCCTGCAGAGTTATTAGAAAAAGCCAAACACTGGCGCGAAGATATACATTTTACGGATGACGTACTAGGTAAGCCTTTTGATTTTGTGACGACTTGGGGTATATTTTCGCCGCAAAAGCTCGATGATGGTAGCTTGATGCTACTCGATCACGTCGATTTTCAGGCTGATGATGACTCGATAGATCTAGGCTGTGGCTACGGCGTGCTTGGCATGACTGCGGCGCGCGAGTGCCCGAATGGTCAGCATACGCTGATTGACAAGGATTTTATGGCGGTGGAGTATGCGCGGCGTAACTGCGAAAAAAACGCTCTTAGCAATGTCGATGTGCATTTATCAAACGGCTTTAACCAAGTGGCGGCGGACAAAGACTTTAGCCTCGTCATGTCAAACTTACCGGCCAAGGTCGGTAAAGAGCAGCATTATCTGTACTTCCTCGATGCTTATGCACGGATGCGTCAGGGCGGGCGTTTTTATGTGGTGACGATCAATGGCCTACGTCAGTTTATGAAGCGCTCATTTACCGAGGTGTTCGGTAATAGCGATAAGGTCAAGCAAGGCAAGACTTATACCATTACTATGGCGGTGAAAGAATAGTTTTTACGCTTAATAGAAATAAACCGCACTCAGCAAAATCCCGCTAATACTGATTCGTTTTAGCGGGATTTTTGCTTTGAGTGGTTCATTTCGCCGGCTACATGGGCCAGCTACATTTGCCGCTTTAGTAAATAGCCTCCAAGCGCCGCACTAGCAATAACTGGCAGTAGCACCATTAAAAATGGCGAAAAGCCCGTGGCTAACGACACAAATCCAACTAAGTCTTGAATATAGCTAAACAGTAGCCCGAATAGTAAAGCAACAACAATACGTAGGCCTAAGCTATGAGTGCGCAGTGAGCCAAAGACAAAGGAGCACGCGACGATCACCAGCGATAATATCGACAGCGGAGATAGCAGTTTTTGCCAAAACGCCAGCTCGTGAGTCAATGACCGCTTACCCTGCTGCTGCATAAACTGACGATGTGCGTATAGCTGGGTCAAGGACAAATCTTCGGCATCGCGGGTCAGCAGATACACCGACTCAGGCGCAAAAGGTAGACTCAAGGTATCTGTAGTAGCGAGCTGTTGACTGCTTTGAAAGCCTTGATTGATGGTCAGCCTCGTGATGTTATTGAGCTGCCAGTCATAGCGGTACTGCTCGTCTTTGTTATCGCTTGTGCGCCCGACTAGTTGACGCCCTGTATACTGGCCGCCCTCAGCACGGATAGCAGTTTGTAGGTTGCCATTCTTATCCAAATGCCAACGCTTGACCTCACCGATATTGCCTTCGACATCAGCATAATCGATGTAGAGAATGTCACTGCCATTCGCTTGCAGTGTTGTCTCATCGTCTGCACTGTTTAAACTACTAAAACTTGGCTGCATGGTCCAGTAGCCGCGCACTGAGGTAATCAGCGCGCTGCTATCGTCATCATTAATCTCATCGGCCAGCTGATTGCTCGTAGGTAATACAAACTGGTTAATAGACAACGCTAAGATGACGAATAATAAAGCCGGCTGGAGTACCCAGCCCACGATACGATAGACGCTGACGCCTGAGGCGCGCATGACCACAAGCTCGCTCTTATTAGCCAATAGTCCAAGACCCACCACAGCGCCAAGCAGCGCGCCCGTCGGAATGAACTGCTCTAAAAAGTAAGGCGAGCGATAAAAGATATATTTGAGCGCCTCGCCCATCGTATAGCTATCGCTGAGCGAATCAAGCTCAGACAAGTAAGAAAATAACACCTGTAAGCCCCATAGCCCAAGTACCGCGGCGATAATCGCTAGCAAAGCGTTAAGCTTGACGTAACGGCCGAGCACTTTTAGTCGACTGGGTGGCTTTGACAATGACAAGCCTTTATTTTTTGCGGCAAACAGTGAGGAGCGCATTATGAGGCTCCTGTATTTGAGTCATTTATAGAACCTAAATCGTCGTGCTTATCTTCGCTCAACCGAAAGCGCAGTCGATGCTGGATACGGCTGCCCCAATTCATATAAAGTGCTAACACCATAAACCCTACTATCAACCAAGCATAAGACCAAACGCTCACATTGCCTTTAGCGACAGCGTTTTTTAAAGAGATGATACCGAGCGCACAACTCACAAAGAGTAAGATGGCCGGAAATAATCGTAGCCAGCGTCCTTGACGCGGACGTACTTGCGCGAGCGGTACCGCAAGCATAGGCGCGATAATCATCAGCCAAGGCAGTGCTAAGCGGTAGCCAAGCTCGCCTTGGGCGGCGAGCCTAGCCTCGCTAGTACTGACCGCCATACTGCCTGTTGCCGCTTGCCATAAGGGAACGATCGCCTGTGTTTCGATATTGTCTTCGCTGACGACCTCTTCTTCGGACTCTGTCAAAGTAATACGGTAGCGATCAAAGCCGATCTGATTGTATTTTAGGCTACCAGCGCCGACTTCATAACGCCGTCCCTGAAACAGATCCAATTGAGTAACGCCGCCGGCACTGCTCTCTACTTGTTCTGCGCGGCGAGCCAAGGTAATCGTGTCTTTACTCGTAGCCCGATTGGCGCTATCAATCAGCTCTTTTGGTAAATCCTCAACAGGCAAGCGCTCAACCAATTCGGACTCTTGGGCTGTCTGAGCTGACACACTTTGAGCGCCATTACTGGCAGGTTTTGCCGATTGTGTTTTGGGCTGTGTTTGAATCAGCACCACATCTTGCAGCTGGGTTTTATCGTCGCTCAGACTGCCCACATACAGATGATAATTACCGCTACTGATAAACTCTTTCGGGCGGATTAAATCAAAAGCACTAGTCAAAGCTTGCTGCTGCCAAATCGTCTCTGAGGAGCGTACTCCCCAAGGCTTACCGACTATAGACAAAGCCGCCTCACCCACAAACAACGCCAAAATCAGTGGTGTTATCAGCCGAGCTAACTTCCCGCGTGAGACGCCGCTGGCATTAATCACCGCCATTTCTTGATCCACATAAAGCCTACCAAAAACGAGCATCAAACCGATAAAAAACGCCAAAGGTAAAATAAGCTCTAAAAAGTAAGGCAGATTATAGCCAATAATGGTGAATAATAAGCTGATATCTAAGTTGCCTTCAGCGGCAATCCCAAAATAACGTATCAGACGGCCACCGAGCATCATCACCACCAAAAACCCCAATACCAAAGCGGTCGTTGAGGCAACTTGACGGGTCATGTAGCGGCGTAATATCACAATTAGGACTCTTAAATAAGGGTTGGCATTTGCAAGGATAAGTGGTTATACATCCGTATCGTGCAAGCTCATAAGCGATCTTTTGGCTTTTTTATAGTTTTTGGTAAATATGGCAAAGCGAGTATAAGCGTCAAACGTAACTGCTAATGCTAGCATGTTTTTATAAAAAATGACGGTGAAAAGTGTGTAAAAGTACGATACGCTTTCTATCTAAACAGTCACAAATAACATTATCTAACCCTTACGGAACAGTCGCGCTGTCATCAATATGTTAGACTGTCATATAAGCTGTAGTAGGTTCACGACCTTCTTTGCTCAGCATTCTTGTTTTTCATAACTCTAATAAGGACAAAACTATATGAATATTAAGCTAACCGCACAACTGCCAAAAACGCATACCCAAAAAATACTAAAAAAAGAAGCCAAAGACAAAGACTCGAGCTGTTTAGTGGTCTTAGTCGATAATAACAAAAACATCTTGGCAAGCGACTCATTGACAGAGTATCAAGAGCGTATTGAGCAGTTGATGGCAGTCTCACATTTCAGTGGCAAAGCCTGCGAAACGGTCGCTGACTATGCCTTAGCTGGTGATAAAAAAACCACTAAAGCCAATCCGCTACAATTATTAATCGTTGGCGTAGGCGCCATAGATAAGCTCAACCACAGCGCACTACAAAAAATCGCTAAGACCATTTATCAATCAACGCAAAAACGCGTCGCCTCCTTAACTATCGCGCTCGGCGATGCTCTACAAGAAAACGAGTTTAGCCAATTTGCTCTGAACCTGCTAGCAGCGACTTATCGCTTTGATAAATACAAATCAGAGCAAACCGCTCCGGTATTAACTGATATCTACTTGCTCGCTGATAATAGCTTGCAGTCCGCTTTAGACTTCGCGCAGTCAGTGTTTGTCGGTCAAAGCTTGACTCGCGATGTCGCTAATGAGCCAGGTAACATCTGCTTCCCAGCTTATATGGCAGAGCAAGCGCAGGAGCTGGGCAAAAAATACTCTGATATCCTAAAAGTCACTGTATTAGGTGAAGAAGAGATGTCAGCGCTCGGTATGGAGTGCTTCTTAGCGGTCTCTAGAGGCTCAGTCCGCGAGGGCAAGTTGGTGATTATGGAATATCAAGGTAAGTCGAAATTTACCGCTAACCATTCAGCCAGTTATCGCGATAACGCTAGCAGCGCTGCCAAAGCTGGTCTAAAAGCGATTGCAGATAAGCTGCCTTTAAAAGCCAATACGAAAAAAGGCAGCAACAGTGATGCCCCTATTGTATTAGTCGGTAAGGGCGTCACCTTTGACTCCGGCGGTATCTCTATCAAGCCAGGCGCGGCGATGGATGAGATGAAATTTGATATGGGCGGCTCAGCGTCAGTCTTGGGTACTATCCAAGCGCTATGTGAAGCGCGTCTGCCTATTAACGTCGTCGGCGCGCTCGCTTGTGCTGAAAATATGCCGTCAGGGGAAGCCACGCGTCCTGGTGATATCGTCAAAGCCATGAATGGCAAGTCAGTTGAGATCTTAAATACTGATGCTGAAGGCCGCTTGGTGCTAGCTGATACTCTATGCTATATCCAGCGCTATAATCCAAAAGCGATCATCGATGTGGCCACTTTGACTGGCGCTTGCGTCGTCGCTTTAGGTCACGTGCGCTCAGCGGTGTTTAGTAATGATGAAGACGTACTGTTCGAGCTTGAGAATGCTAGCGCTCAATCAGGCGATCTTATCTGGCACATGCCGTTAGATGATGAGTATCAGTCATTGCTTGACTCACCTATCGCCGACATGCAAAATATCGGTGGTAAAGGTGCTGGCGCCGTCACTGCTGCTTGTTTCTTATCGCGCTTCGTAGAAGAAGGCCAAGCCTGGGCACATTTGGACATTGCTGGTACCGCATGGAACTCTGGTAAAGAAAAAGCCGCTACCGGTCGCCCAGTCCCTCTATTTATGCAATATCTCAAAAACAGCGTCGATATGGCATAAACAGTGCTGTATGATCAGACACTTCATAAGGCTTAAGTACCAAACATGTCAAAACTAACCGTTAGTTTTTATGTCTTAAGCGCGAGTAAAGCCCAAGATTTCTTGGGCTTTATTTGTCAGCTCACTCAAACTGCCTTAAATAAGAGCACACAGTCGCTGGTTATTCTGTCGGATAATGAACAACTGCTGAGCGAGCTTGATGAAGCGTTATGGGCCAATGATGCGGCAAGCTTTATTCCGCATCAGCGCTTAAGCGCTAGCAATAGTGAGGCGACGGCGAGTACTGATAACAATTCTGCAGCGCCTGTGCTCTTAGCATCACAGCTGCCGTCAGACTTTAGCGGTATCGTCATCAATACCACTCCCCGCCCCATCAATGATTATATCTCGTCAACGAGCAACGCGCTGCCTAGCCGTCTGCTAGAGATTATCCTACCCGATGATGCTAGCGTCGCCCAAGGCCGTTATAAATATAAACACTACCAACAGCTTGATTATGAGCTCACTCATTTTAAAGTATAAAAGCTTTAACAGCCGCTAATCTTCACAAATAAAACCCTCTCTGTCATTAGTCGCTCTACTTCGAGCGCATCTAAAACATCTATATAGTTGATTATCATCTTAGCTATTGCGCTCTCGAGGTCGCAGAGCATTAGGTGAATATCACAAAAAATGCTACTATCTTTCGATTATTATAGGCTTTGTATTTTTTGATTATCGTTTATTAGAGGGATAAAGATGCGTTCATTGATAGCAATGTATCAACGGATAGGGTTAGTGCCGCTTATTATCGTCGGTCTGGTGCTGGGTGTGCTGATTGGCTGGCTGGCCCCTAGCGCTGGTATAGCTTTAGGAATATTAGGAACTTTATTTGTCGGCGCGCTCAAAGCCGTAGCACCTATACTCGTGTTTGTATTAGTATTAGCCGCTATCAGTAAGCAGCGCAGTGGTGATGAGGTCTACGTCAAACCTGTCCTTATTATGTATATGTTTGGCACTTTTTTGGCCGCATTGACTGCCGTTGGTGCCAGCTTCTTGTTCCCGATTGAGATGGTCCTAGTCAATGCCAATATCGAGCAAGTACCGCCTGCCAATCTAAAAGAGGTGCTAACCAACTTGCTCATGAGCCTAGTGGCCAATCCTGTCAACGCTGTAGCGAATGCCAACTATATCGGTATCTTAGCATGGGCGATTATTATCGGTTTTGCGCTGCGTCAAGCTGGTGATACTACGCGCGGTGTCGTGAGCGACTTTGCTGATGCGATATCACAAGTGGTCAAATGGGTCATTGCCCTCGCACCTTTTGGTATCTTAGGGTTGGTCGCCAATACTGTCGCTGAAACAGGCTTTGAGGCGCTAAAAGGCTATGCCAATATTTTGATGGTATTGGTTGGCTGTATGCTGTTTATCGCTCTAGTTGCTAACCCTTTAATTGTATTAGTCAAAACCGGCAAAAACCCTTATCCGCTAGTACTGACTTGCCTGCGTGAGTCTGGTATTACCGCCTTTTTTACCCGCTCATCAGCGGCTAATATTCCTGTGAATATGAACCTTGCTCACAAGCTTGGTCTGCACGAAGATACTTATTCAGTCACCATTCCGCTCGGTGCTACTATTAACATGGCCGGTGCGGCGATTACCATTAATGTGCTCACCTTAGCTGCTGCGCACACTTTGGGTATTGAGGTCAGCTTTGCCTCCGCTTTATTGCTAAGCTTAGTGGCGACAGTCAGTGCTGGCGGCGCGTCGGGCGTACCTGGCGGCTCATTACTGCTCATTCCATTGGCCGCAAGTCTATTTAGCATTCCTAACGATATTGCGATGCAAGTGGTGGCCGTTGGCTTTATTATTGGCGTCATTCAAGACTCTGCGGAGACAGCGCTTAACTCGTCAACCGATATACTATTCACCGCTGCTGCTGATCCCAAATACGCCCGTTAGCGTATTAAGCTTTAACGACGTTTTAATCAAAACTCAAGGACAAAAAAAAGGGCACTCAGGTGCCCTTTTTATACTTTGAAACTTGTATGCAAGTCAGGTTTAAGCTTTCAATAGCTTACTTTAAGTGATCTACTTCGACCTCAATCACAGGCGTCTGCATCTCCAGCTGGCGTTTAAACTGACGCAGCTGCTCCACTTCATCTAACAGCTCAAGTATCAAACCAATAGCCGGTACGCTCGCTTCAAAATCACGACTAAGACGTGAGGCACGGCGCACGGTGGTCAGCTGATAGCCAGTGAACTGCTGACTCTCAGGCACATCATACTCAATGATATTTTCTTCTATTAAGGCGATAACCCACTGCGGCTCTTGACCACAAGCAGACACTAATTCATCAAAACTCATAACTATGTCGGTTAATTCAGGCGAGTGTTTCATCATTATTATCCTCGTTTATGCTATATCTCTCATCATCTGTCTAACTTTAGCTCTCTTATGACCATTTTGCTCACTAGCGACTGATGCTAGTATGAGCAAAGGCTTGTTTTAGCTGCTCATAAGCTTGCTTAGCTTCGTCCGTGGTGACTTCTGGATTGACGATATTTAGGGTCAAGTATAAGTCTCCCGCTTGTTTTGCAGGGATACCCTTGCCCTTCAAACGCAGATTACTTCCTGATTTGCTATTACTCGGAATAGTGACGCCGAGCTTACCTGCAGGAGTCGTGACATTGATTTTTTCGCCCAACGCCGCCTCCCACGGAGTGATATTCACCGTTTGGTAAACATTAGCGCCTTCCAAGCGAATATTATCGGCAGCAGTGATGGTGACTTTAAGGAATAGATCTCCGTTTTTTCCACCTCCGATACCGGCAGCGCCTTGCCCTGCTAGGCGGATTTGCTTGCCATCAGTGATGCCTTTAGGAATTTTAATCTTCAGGGTTTTATTCTCATAACCCACACTACCATTAGGCTGACGGACAGGGACATTTAACTTAATACTATAGTCGTCGCCGCTATAGACCGAAGCGAGATCGACACTGATCTCAGCATGCTGATCTTGGCCTTTGCTATCTTGGCCAAAACCACCACCGAACTGATCAAAACCACTTGGTCCACCAGCCGACTGGCCCGCAGAGCCGCGAGCACCGCGCCCAAAAGCTGAGAAAATATCATCGAAACGAAAACCGCCACCGCCAAAGGCTTCACCGTCACCGAACTGATCTTTGATATCTTCCCAGCGAAAGCCGCCTTGCGCGCCTGCCGACTGACCGCCAAATCCGCCAAAGCCACCAGCACCAGCTTGGCCCGCAAAAGGATTGTCTAGCATAGCGTCATATTCGCTACGCTTATCTTTATCCCTAAGTGTCTCGTAAGCGTTATTAATCTCAGCGATTTTATTATCTGCATCTGGATCGTCACTGACATCAGGGTGATATTGACGGACTAGTTTGCGATACTTTTTCTTAATATCGGCGTCTGAGGCGTCTTTTTTTACCCCTAAAATGTCATAGTAGTTTTTTTCTGCCATTATTTTTCCTTATCATTTTATTGAGAAAATTTTATTAAACGCTATAAAGTTAGAATCATCTGTTTCTATAATAAGACTTTTTTCTACAATATCAATTTTACTCAATGGCTACGACCTTTTTGGGGCTTTGTAATCAACAGCCTCGACACAGATTTTCAGGGTAGATTTAAGTTTGCCAGTTACATTGTATAGAAATCTTTAAGATATTAACTTTGGTTATGAATCAATAGCTTATAAGCTAACTGCAATTTGACTTGTCTTATTTTTTACACATCTGTAAGGATATAGCAAGCTTTATCCTGTAAAATACTGCAATGTTTACACTCATAGGGAGTGAAAATAATATAGGCAAGAGAATCTGTCTATTTTATAAATTACGTATAGGTGTTAAATGTCTTATTTAATCAAGTCTTTAGTTATCATGTTGTCATTAGCGCTGAGTACCACCGTTTTTGCTGGTAATACTAGCTATTATGGTAGTAAATTCCACGGTAAGCGTACCGCTAGTGGTAGTATTTTCAATATGAATGCCATGACCGCCGCACATAAAACCTTACCGTTCGGCACTAAAGTTAAGGTAACTAACCAAAAGACGAAGCAGAGTGTGATAGTTAAAATCACGGATAGAGGTCCTTTTACACCCGGCCGTATCTTAGATTTATCTAAAGGCGCTGCTGGTAAGATAAACTGCCAACTTTGTACGACGACTATGAAAGTACTCTCTTACGGTGATGGTAAATATCGTAGACAGTAACCTGTCGCGCGAATGTTTTAAGTCTTAAGACCCAATCATATAAAAACCCCAATCGTATAAAAAAAGGAGAGCATTAGCTCTCCTTTTTTGTGTTCGCTCAAAGTTTTGAGCAGGTATTTTAATTAAACTTAGCCTCCATCTCTTCTAAACTTGTCATCGCTACTAATAAGCTCTCCTCTTTATCGTTATGTTGCTGCTGTAGCGAAGCTTGCTTGTTAAGCAGCGCTATCAAGTCGGCTTTGCGGTGCGCTTCATAAAGCTCAGTATCGGCAAGCTCAGTCTCCAAGCTTGCTAGCTGCTCATCTAGCTTCGCCAATGCCTTTTCGGTATTTTCGATTTCTCGGCGTATAGGCGCGGTCAGTTTGCGCTGCTCAGCCGCCAACTTACGCTGCTCTTCTTTACTCAAAGTACTAGCAGGGTTTTTGGACGTCTGACTCTCAGCTTTAGTTGTCGCTGTAGCCTGTACTGACTCACTATGCTTAACCTCTTTATTTTTAGCAGCATTGTGCGTTTCACGTGAAACCAAAGTCATTTGCGCCTTTTTGTCTTTAGCTTGTTTATTGCTATTTTTATCCTGCGCGTTCTCTTGTTTGCGCTTCTCCGCTAGCCACTTTCCGTAATCACTAATATCGCCTGCGAACTCGTCGATCCGGCCGTCATGGACGAGATAGAGCTCATCACAGACGTTAGCAATCAGTTCGCGATCATGCGAGACGAGCACGACCGCGCCTTGAAACCCTTGTAGCGCTAAAGTCAAAGCTTGACGCATTTGTAAGTCTAAGTGGTTAGTCGGCTCATCGAGCACGAGCACGTTAGGACGCTGCCAAACGATTAATGCCAAGGTCAGGCGTGCGCGCTCGCCCCCTGAGAACAGCTCGCTTGGGGTATCGATACGCTCGCCACGAAAATCAAAACTGCCCAAAAACGAGCGCAATGTTGCATCAGAGGTCTTGCCCGCGAGGCGACGTAGCATCTGCATCGGTGTGGCGGCGGCGTCTAAAGCGTCCATTTGATGCTGATTAAAGTAGCCAAGCTTGAGAGTATCAGAGACTTGGTATGTGCCTGAGAGTACCTTTAACTCACCAACCAACGCTTTAATCAAAGTCGACTTACCTGCGCCATTCATACCGAGTAAGCCGAGGCGCGTATCTGGGGTGACTTGTACGTTAGCATTATGTAGCAGCGGGATATCACTATAACCGATGTCAGCTTTGGTCATCTCAATCAGCGGCGTGCTCATGTGCGCCGGCTCATAGAACTTAAATGAAAAGGGGTTATCCGCCATCATCGGTGACAGCTCCGCCATGCGCTCAAGCTGCTTGATACGGCTTTGGGCTTGCTTAGCCTTGCTGGCTTTAGCACGGAAACGGCGGATAAAGTCATCTAAGTGCGCACGGGTTGCTTGCTGCTTCTCATAAGCTTGCTGCTGCTGCGCCATACGCTCGTGACGGGTGCGCACAAACTGCTGATAATTACCGGTGTAGAGAGTGATTTTTTGCTGTTCGACATGCAGAATATGATCGACAGTGGCATCCAAAAAAGTCTGATCATGCGAGATGACGATGACTAAACCTGTGAACTGATTGATCCAAGTCTCAAGCCATAAAATAGCATCTAAGTCTAAGTGGTTGGTCGGCTCATCGAGCAGCATCAGATCGGCACGGCTCATCAAGGTTTTGGCGAGGTTTAGACGCATGCGCCAGCCCCCTGAAAAGCCCTCTACCGGCTGCTCATGTTGGCTGGCTTTAAAACCAAGACCCGCCATAATTTGCGCCGCTTTGGTGGGCGTACGATAGCCATCTATCTCGTCGAACTGCTGATGCAAGATACCAATCTGCTCATCGCTAACATTGCTCAAATCACTCAACGCCTCATTGAGCTGATACCACTGCTCATCACCGCTTAGGACATAATCAATGGCCGTTTGACTACTTGCCCCCACTTCCTGCGCCATGTGTGCGACCTGCCAGCTCTCAGGAATGCTCACCTCGCCTTTATCGAGCGTCACTTCAGTATCGCCTACGCCCATTTGTGTCAACAGTAAGGCAAATAGCGTTGATTTACCGGTGCCGTTGTTACCCGTCAGCCCTATTTTGTGATTGGGGTGCAACTGGAAACTGGCGTCCGAGAAAAGCACTCGACCATCACGGCGAACACTAACGTCTTTAAATTCGATCATAAGGGGTTTTATCTCACAGGAGTTATAGCGACCACGGCACTTATTCGCTCAATTATTCGATCAATAGCTGATTAAGTCGGTCGCTAGCAGGTCAATAGTTATAAGAGGCAATGATGAAAATTTACAGAAAAACAGGCCAAAGCCAGCCATAATTGGTGGCTATTATTTCAAACGACTGGCGGATAGGCAAACGATTAAACCATTATTTATAAATAACTGTTTCATTTTTAAGTCATTTATTGAGGGGTGTCAGACTTATTTCAATATCGTCTATCTGTTTTATCAAACACGCTTATCACTCTTGATAAGTTAAGCCTAGCCCCAATTATGGTATACTGCCAAAACACTACTGACATCAAGCAGTTAAGCATTCGCTAATGAGGTGATTATGACCCAAACTACTACTCAATATGATCCAAGCGCTAGTCAGCCGGTCGATCCTACTATGCTAAGTCTAACCGATAGCGCGGCCCAAAAAGTGCGCCGTCTACGCGAAGAAGAAGGCGATAAGGAGCTTATGCTGCGCGTTTATGTGACAGGCGGCGGCTGTTCTGGTTTTTCTTACGGCTTTAGATTCGACAGTGATATGAATGAAGACGATGCCAATTTTGATAATGGTGATGTCACTTTGGTGATCGATTCGCTCAGTTATCAGTACTTACAAGGCTCTACCGTTGACTATACTGAAGGGCTAGAGGGCGCGCGCTTTATCGTAGATAACCCCAATGCAACCACGTCTTGTGGCTGCGGCTCTTCGTTTTCTATCTAACAATGCTTTTTTCACTGCCCGCTTATCAAACGTTTTTATTAAAGCATCTATTTTTTATAGGTGCTTTTTTGGCTAAGCCAACTGATTTTTTCACCGCTGAAGGTTACTGAAATTGTAATTGTGCGTGGTTTTTGCATTATCTTTGGGCTAAACTGACTTTGAACTAAACGGAGCGCTCTTTTGAACTAAACGGAGCGCTCTTTTGATATAATTGATAGCGACGACGGTTTATAGCAACGACAGTGCCAAATTGGCTGCAGTTTTGCGCCGGTTTTATTTGAGCAAACCCTATTTGAACCAATCTTAGTAAAGGGTTGCTCTACCATAATGAATAACAATAGATGACTATTATGAGTAATTTTGCAAGTAGCTTTGTGGATTTTGAAATACCAAGTTGGTTTGATAGCCAATTATTGATGGGCATGCTGCGCGGTATCGAAAAAGAAGGTCTGCGCGTTAGATCAGATGGGTTTTTGGCACAAACGCCGCACCCTTCAAAGCTTGGTTCAAAATTGACCCACCCGTTCATCACTACGGACTACTCTGAGAGTCTACTTGAGCTTATCACTGACCCAAGAGCGACGCCAAAAGATACTTTGGCTATGCTGCGTCAGCTGCATGTCTTAGTCTATCAGGCGTTGCCAGAGGGTGAGCTGATGTGGCCGTTGTCTATGCCTTGTATGCTCTCAGCAGATGATGCCGATATTCCACTGGCTGATTATGGTAGCTCCAATACCGGTAAGCTCAAAACGCTTTATCGTAGTGGACTTGGTATTCGTTATGGTCGCCGTATGCAGACGATTGCGGGGCTGCATTATAACCTATCTTTTGGCGATGGTTTATTTATACAGTGGCAAAAGCAGCTTGCAGACGCGCAGACGCAGACGCTGACCGAGTTCAAAAACGAGAAGTATTTAGGCCTCATCCGTAACTTTAAGCGCTTAACAAGCTTAGTTCTATATCTGCTAGGCGCTAGCCCTAGCGTCTGTCCTTGCTTCATCTCAGGCCGCGAGCATGACTTGGAGCTGATGAACGAGTCAACCTATTATAGACCAGCTGCCACGAGCCTACGTATGGGGAAGCTTGGCTATACCAATAGCGTTCAAGAACATTTGGATATCCGCTATAACGATCTCACTGAGTATGTCGCAGGCCTACGCCGCGCGATTCAAACGCCGCATGAGAGCTTTAAGGCACTTGGGCTAAATGATGAAGCGGGTAACCCTATCCAGATCAATGATCATATATTGCAAATAGAGAACGAATACTACAGTCCTATTCGCCCCAAACAAATTGCCGCGCGTGGTGAGACGCCGACAGAAGCGCTAGAGCGTCGCGGTATCGCTTATGTGGAATTTCGTGCCATCGACTTAGATCCTTATAGCGATGTAGGTATTCGCCTCTCAAGCGCTTGCTTCTTAGAGGTTATGGCGCTGTACTGCTTACTCAATGAGTCGCCAGATTTGTTGCCGGCAGAAGAAGAGGAGCTGGCGATTAATCTAGAGCGCGTAGTTAACGAAGGCCGCTCGGATAATCTACATATTCTAAATAATGGCGAAGAGCAGTCGCTACAAAGCTGGATGCTGGCACATTTATCAAGTATGCAACCGCTAGCCGCATTACTTGACGCCCATCATGGCGGTAATGATTACCGCGTAGCAGTAGCTTTGATGCAAGGTAAAGCGAGTAATTCAGAGTCGACCATCTCAGCACAAGTTAATGCCGATAGTATGCGCTTAGGCAGTATGTGGAAGTTAGGCTTTACCTTAGCGCAGCAGCATCGCGATGCTATCCTTCAGCATACTTTAAGCCCTAATATGCAGGCAAAATATGAAGTATTGGCTGAAAAGTCGCTGTTGCAACAAAGCGAGATCGAAGCCAATGACACCGAAGACTTTATGGACTTCATTGAGCAGTACCGTTAAGCCTAGATGGCCTTAGCGGATGAGTCATTTAACTGAAATCAGCCATAATTAGCTACTAATCATAGCTCCAGCCCCTATTTTAAGAGTACTTATTTGATGCAAAGCCTACCCTCTTATCGCAGTATGCAAGTGTTTTTGGTAATTATGAGCGCTATCGGCATGGGCTATGCCTTGTTTTTTTTGCAGCAGTCTATGGGGCTTTCTCCCTGTCCTTTATGTATCTTTCAGCGTATCGGTTTGATGGTGATGGGCGGCTTTGCGCTCGTAGCGGCTATTTTTAATCCAAAATCGAAACTTATCAGGTTTGGTCTGTGGTTAGGTAGCTTAGTCGGTATTGGCTGGGCGACGGGCGTTGCTGCTCGTCATGTCTGGCTCCAGCATCTGCCAGCTGATCAAGTGCCTGCTTGTGGCCCTGGCCTAGACTATTGGCTTGATACGCTACCGATGCAGCAAGTACTAAAACAAGTGTTCGCAGGTTCTGGAGAGTGCGCTACTATTGACTGGACATTTTTGGGTTTAAGTATCCCAGAGCAATCTTTGATATTTTTTAGCTTTCTTATTATCGTTCACTTGCTCATACTGATGAATATATTGCGTTCAAAAACTTAAAGGCTGTCAGTGCTATCAGTGCTGATAGTGCCCACTCGGGCTAATCGGCACTAACTTATGCCTAAACTAACTTATTCCTAAATAGCAACCTCGCTTAGTGTCTTCTACTTCTGCAGTTAGCAGTTAGTACTCCCGCAGTCTCGCTGCAGCATCACCGCTTAACTCTATCTTTTACGTATTAATGTCCTCTGTATCAGTAACTTTTTTATCAAAAGTCTGTCACTGAGAGGCAAATCCTAAAATACAAATCTCCTCCTTTTATAACAAAAACCACACATTTTGGTCATTCCAGTTTGTTATCTTACGATAATATTTTTCCGTTGATGGTGAATAAATAATCGTTTATCTTCAAAAGATATACAAAATGTGGCAATAAGGCTCTGCACACCAGTCCTGTGAGTACATCAGAAGCAGGTATGGTTACTTTGCCACTCTTGTCATCTTAAATGACATTAATACTAGCTTTTGTAAGTAGAGCTAACCTTAGTTGTCAGCTTGCACTTAATCCTCATCTGTTTGCTGTTGGTAAGATCATGATATATTCTTTTTCTAAATTTGCCACAACGACTGCTCATTGTGGCTCTCGCTCGACTTTGAAACTCTTATTACCTTTGTCTATTTGTGCTTTACTTGCGGGCTGTGATAGCCACTCCTCGACTCCTAGCACTGATAAAAGAATGATGATTGCAAGTAAGCAGAGCGATGCTATTGCTGCAGAGCAGGAGACCATAGACCCCAACTCAAATAGCGATGGGACTAGTAGCGAAGAGGATGAGTCGCTGATTAGTACGGCTAAATCGGATAGAAAATCCTCCGTAGATCGCTCATCTTCGGATGCTACTACAACAAACGACAGTCAAATGCAGGCTACTTTAATCGGTGATTATAAGGGAGTAATGCCCTGCTCTTTTTGTAGCAGCACAGAGGTGTTGCTAAACTTATTTGCTGATGGCTCTGTGGTAAAAACCAGTATTTATGATAATCCAAAAGAGCCGACCGACTCGTTAATTGAAAACGGTATTTATCGTCAAGATGATGACAAGATCACGATTGTTTACGATGATCAACGTATAGAGAGCTATATTATTCAAAATAACCATTTAGTATTACTAGATGATAACAACATCGCTGACGATGACTACACGTTATCGCGCCAGTAATATAAGTCTTTGTATATATTTTTTGGTTCATAATAGGGCGTGTTGAACATTCACAAATGCGCACTGCTGATAGCTAAAATAGTTCTAGTCTAAGTGAAAATTGCAGATAATGCTTATTGCATTGGCTAGATTTTCGCAACGACTAGGGCGATTTTAGCATCAGCCCTAACTACAACAACAGGGACAGGACTATTTTTTGCCGCTTTATTGATAAAAATAGACGCTTAGAACGACTAAACTTACCATTTTTATCTGCAAATCGCCTAAAAAATAGTCTCTGTCAGTGCCATGGTCGAATGTTCAACACGCCCTAATAATCGGTAAACTTTAGATAATGTTAACGCCTATAGACTAGGCGTTTTTTTAGGCGTTTTTTTACGCATTTTATTGGTTATACCGTAGGCTTTACTTTACAATAATGTCCTAAATATCACGACTTACTCTTCTCTTTTTATCATTCGGTGCGAAACGTCTATGCATATTCATATTCTTGGTATTTGTGGCACTTTTATGGGCTCACTAGCCTTATTGGCCCGCGAGCTTGGGCATGAAGTGACGGGCTCAGATGCCAATGTCTATCCGCCGATGTCCACTCAGTTACAAGAGGCTGGCGTGACGATTATGGAAGGCTATCATATCGAGCATCTACAGCCTGCGCCTGAGTTGGTCGTTGTCGGTAATGCGATGAAGCGCGGGATGGATGTGGTCGAGTATATGCTCAATCAAGGACTGCGCTATACCTCAGGGCCGCAGTTCTTATCGGAGCAAGTACTACAATCGCGCCATGTGATAGCAGTGGCGGGCACGCATGGTAAGACCACAACGACGACGATGCTCGCTTGGATATTACAATATGCTGGGATTGATAGCGGGTTTTTGATTGGCGGCGTGCCGTTAGTCGATACTGATGATAAGCGTCTACAACAAGTCTTCGCTCATAGTAGCTACTTAGGCGCTGATTTTACAAATACCTCGGATTTAGGTTACTTTGTTATTGAAGCCGACGAATATGATTCAGCGTTTTTTGATAAGCGCTCAAAGTTCGTACATTATCGCCCGCGTACCGCTATTTTGAATAATTTGGAGTTTGATCACGCTGATATTTTTGCTGATCTAGGAGCGATTCAGACGCAGTTTCATCATATGCTGCGTATGATCCCGAGCAGCGGACAAATTATTATGCCAGTCAATACGCCAAGCCTCGAAGATACCTTAGCTAAAGGCGTTTGGACGCCCGTTTGGCGCACCTCTATTGTCGATAATACTGATAAGAATCCGGCGCAAGCTCAAACCGCGGCAGCTAAGAGCGAATGGCAAGCCCGACTTATCAGTGCTGATGGTAGCCAGTTTGAAGTGAGCTTTCATGGCGATAAACGCGCTAAAAATATAGCTGGTAATGAAGCGGCTAGTATTAATACGGCCGTAGTCGATTGGGCGATGAACGGCTTGCATAATGTCAATAATGCGCTAGTCGCTATCGCAGCGGCTTATGATATTGGCGTCGATATCGCAACTGCCTGCGCCGCACTATCTGAGTTTGCCGGTATCAAACGGCGTATGGAGCTGATCGGTGAGGTGGGGGATATCTTAGTCTTTGATGATTTCGCTCATCATCCGACCGCGATTACCACCACGTTGGATGGTGCCAAAAAGAAAATGGCTAATCAAAAGGTTTGGGCCGTTATCGAACCGCGCAGCAACACGATGAAGATGGGTATTCATCAAGACAGCCTAGCGTCTTCGGCCGCGCTTGCCGATCAGACACTTTGGTACGAGCCTACAGGCCTTGAGTGGGGCCTCAAAGACGTCATAGCGCAAGCGCAGCAGCATAATAGCAACTTAAGCAATCAGCAAGTGCTTGGTAGTACCGACGCTATAATCGAGCATCTCACTACTCATGCTAGAGCGGGTGATGCTATTATCATCATGTCCAACGGCGGTTTTGAAGGTATTCACCAACGCCTATTAGCAGCATTGGCAACGACTCAGCGCTAATAACCTTACTCTTAGCTCATGCCATAGTCTATGTAGCGTCCTCAAATTGTGAGTGGCGCTTTTTTTATCGTTTTTACAAGCCCTTTACGCATTCAATTCAAATGATAGCAAATCAGGACCTTTTATCACACAGCCCCTACACTACTAACATTTCGTGCTTACTCTTCTGGCGAAGGAGTGATTACAATGTATTCATTCAATCAATTAGGAGAATAATAATGGGTTTTATATGGATGATCATTGTTGGTTTAGTCGCAGGTCTATTAGCGCGCGCTATTAAGCCAGGTAACGATGCGATGGGCT
Source organism: Psychrobacter sp. TB20-MNA-CIBAN-0197 (assembly GCF_040309765.1). Classification (NCBI taxonomy): domain Bacteria; kingdom Pseudomonadati; phylum Pseudomonadota; class Gammaproteobacteria; order Moraxellales; family Moraxellaceae; genus Psychrobacter; species Psychrobacter sp. TB20-MNA-CIBAN-0197. The sequence goes on along the minus strand of NZ_JBEOPC010000007.1, from coordinate 59,296 downwards.
GGATTATGACTATTGTACTCGGTATTGTAGGTGCAATGCTTGGTGGCTTTATTGCCGGTCTAATCGGTATCGATGCTGATGGCGGCTTTATCGGTCTGATATTCTCAGTGATTGGCGCTATTATCTTACTCTTCTTGTATGAGATGATTGTCAATAAACGCCGCGTATAATATAAGCACTTTTATAACAAGTGTTTAGCTACACTCTCGATTTGAAAAGACCTTATTATTATAAGGTCTTTTTTTATGAAGGCTTTAGTTACTGCCCATAAATCTACTAATACGAAATCGACCTCAAGTTGTTGATAATCGTTACTTTTGCCCCCATTTACCTTATAATAACGCCAATTCTATTTGCATGACTGAGGTAAGCCACTATGGCAGTACTCCCTATTTTAAGTTACCCTGATCCGCGCTTGCGCACTATCGCCGCCCCTGTAAAAGAGGTCGATGCTGAGATAAAAACATTAATCAGTGACATGATTGAAACTATGTATGCCGCTGATGGTATCGGTCTTGCCGCCTCGCAAGTGGATCGCCATATTCAACTGATCGTGATGGACTTATCTGAAAACAGAGATACTCCCATGGTCTTTATCAATCCTAAAGTGACGCCACTAGTCGAAGAAAAGCAGCCTTATGAAGAAGGCTGTCTGTCGGTTCCTGATGTCTATGATAAAGTTGAGCGCCCAAGTAAAGTGCGTATCGAAGCTTTAGACGCTGATGGTGAGGCTATTGACGAGATAGCAGAAGGCTTACTCGCTGTTTGTATTCAGCACGAAATGGATCATCTCAATGGGGTTATCTTTGTCGATTATCTATCACGCCTAAAACAAACTCGCGCCCGCGATAAAGTCAAAAAAGTGCTTAAGATACGCGAAAAGCAAAGCCAACAAGCCGCAAAACAGCCTGAAGCTACAAATGTCTAAATAGCGAACCTTTGAGTGCATGTCAAAACCTTCATGTTGACATGCATTTTTATGCCTCCTTTCTAAAAACCCCTTTCCTCTTTTTTATCTTTACTAAAGGCTTATTGCTATGACTATGATCAAAATTGACCAATATTTTGACCCTGCTGCTTGGGGCAAATTTACCAAAGCCGCTGAGGGTCGCGACACGCCTTTTTTGATCGTTGATCTGAATCGTATCAAACTGAAATTCAATGAAATGATTGGCCTGTTTCCCGAAGCAAAAGTCCATTATGCAATGAAAGCTAGCCCTGCGGTGCAAGTGATTGAGCTATTAGCAGAGCTAGGTTCAAACTTTGACTGCGCGTCCATCTATGAGCTGGATCGGGTGCTCGACTGCGGTGTGGCGCCCTCGCGTATCTCTTATGGCAATACCATCAAAAAAGCAAAGCATGTAAAATACGCTTTTGATAAAGGTATCGATCTGTATGCAACCGACTCAGAAGCAGATCTCAAAAATATCGCTGAGCAGGCTCCTGGCTCAAAGGTGTTTGTACGTATTTTGGTAGAAGGCTCAGACACTGCTGAATGGCCATTATCGCGCAAGTTTGGTTGCCATCCTGATATGGCCGTTGATCTGCTCATCCAAGCTAAAGAGCTTGGCTTAGTGCCTTATGGAGTTTCGTTCCACGTGGGCAGTCAGCAAAAATCAGTGACCGTCTGGCACGATGCCCTAGTCATGGTCAAAGATATCTTTGATAAGCTTATGAGTGAGCAAGGCATTAAGCTACAAATGATTAACCTCGGCGGCGGCTTCCCTGCTCGGTATCTCAACCAAATCAATACCATACAAGACTACGCCGGATCGGTAAAACAATACTTAGTCGATAGCTACGGTATAGACGACATGCCAGAGATTATCCTGGAGCCCGGCCGCTCGCTGGTGGCAAGCTCTGGGGTCTTAGTCAGTGAAGTGGTGCTGATTTCTCGCAAATCGCATGAGGAGGAGACGCGCTGGGTTTATACTGATGTGGGGCTGTTCCAAGGGTTAATTGAAACGTTAGGTGAAGCGATTAAATATCCCGTTTATACTCCAAAAATGGCAACATCGACCACGTCAGGTACAGTGGTTTTAGCAGGGCCGACTTGTGACTCTGCTGATATCATGTATGAAGAGACCGACTATCAGCTACCCCAAGAGCTGGAGATTGGCGATAAAATTTATTGGCTCGCGACGGGGGCTTATACCAACTCTTATTCGTCTGTCGAGTTCAATGGCTTTCCGCCATTAGAAGTGGTTTATCTTGATTAATACTTGGTTAGTTACATAAAAAAAGCGTAATACTGAAATTTAAAGTATTGCGCTTTTTTTATGACTTATATTTGGCGTAGGGTGCGCCCCGCGTACCTGAAAGTCGTTAAAACAAGGCAATTACTCGTTAACTTACTAAGATAACTTTTGATTAGAATGTTTAATCATCATATTTAAGTTAATGGTGTGCATGGCGCATCCTACAACATCTTAGTTCTGGAGAACTCAACTACTGAACCAATAGCTGAATCGGGGCACTGGTGCTAGTCATACTACGACGATTGCCAGCAAAGCCTGAGCTTTGATTTTGAGCGCTTTGTATAACTTGTCCGATAGTGACCCATTGCCCGCGCGGTACGATAACTGTGCTATTTAGCCTTTGTGTTTCAATAGCGTTTTTTTGGTAATATCGAGAATGGCTAGTGAGTAGCTTCTCTTCTGCTTGCGACAACTGCACTTCCACTTGTCCATTGGGCAGTAGTCTTGGGGTGACGGCAATGCCTCTCGTTTTCGGCAATAACACTTGCTGCTGAATAATAATCTGAGCTGACTGACTATGATAAGACGGATAGCGATTATTTCGATAAGCCGTCGCCTGATAGTTTTGCGTTAAGGAATATAGCGTATTGGTGCTAATGCTGGCAGCGCTACCTGAGAGCGTTTGCACTTGATATAAGCTATTGCTCTGCTGCTGACTATCGCTTTGGTTCACTATACCTGTCCCTTGAATACCACGCTTGCTGATAATCACTTGGCCTTGGCGGATATTACTTTGTATATTACCACTACTGCCTACTCGTACTGCGACTAGCAGCGGCTGCGGCTGAGTGTCTATTTGCGCAAGGAGCTGTTGCACCGCCTTGTAATTCGCCGCGCTGGTTTGTAGCACAAGCTTATCTTGATAACTACTTACTGTGCCGCCGTCACGGCTACTGTTTAGCTGTTGGCGTACGGCTGGCAGTAGAGCATCACCGCCGTAAGTATCGATGACATAGGTTTGGGCGCTTTTGTGAGCAGAGGCGGCTTGCGCAGGTACAACAAAGCTAGTACCTACACTTAAAAACAAAAGCGTCATCAGTGAGCGGTTCATCTTATAGCTATCCTAATTATTTAAAACTCGCTTATCCAACTCTACTCATTCAGCCTTACTCATTTAACCCAAGTACATCTTGCATATTATACTGCCCTGCTTTTTGCTGAATGACCCAAGTGGTAGCGCGTACCGCCCCTGCTGCAAAGGTCATGCGCGCACGTGCTCTGTGAGTAATCTCGACCACTTCGCCATCAGCGATAAACATGACAGTGTGATCGCCAATGATTTCGCCGCCGCGTATCGCATGAATGCCTATGCTACCTGCTTCGCGCGCGCCTGTTTGTCCTTCACGGCCATAGACTGCAACCTCTTTTAGGTTTTGCCCTCGAGCTTCAGCGACGGCTTGGGCCATCATGTAAGCAGTGCCTGATGGCGCGTCAATCTTGTGTTTATGATGCGCTTCGATGACCTCAACGTCAGCCTCATTGCCAAAGGCTTTAGCAGCCATACCTAGTAGCTTGAGCGATAGGTTGACCCCAGTTGAATAGTTGCCCGCATAGACGATAGGAATGTGTTTGCTGGCCTCGGTGAGCACTTGCTCCTGCTGTTCATTGAAGCCTGTTGTACCGATGACCATCGCGACTTTATGCTCAGCGCAAGTCTGCATGTTTTGCTCAGTGGCATCCGGCAAGCTAAAGTCAATGAGCACATCGATATCATCGATCACTGAGACTAAATCATCGACGATTTTGATATTTAAGCGCTCGATAGCGGCGACCTCACCAGCGTCAGTGCCAATCAGACTTGAGCCTTCACGCTCGATAGCAGCGCTGAGAGACGTTTGCGGATTGTCCTGTACCGCCTCAATCAGCATACGGCCCATACGGCCGCCGGCTCCGATAACGCCAATATTTATCATCTCTTTTGCTTGTGTCTTACTCATACTTTTGTCCTAAAGCTCATGGTCTATATTTATAGGTTAGCAGTGCCTTGTTAGCACGCGTTATGTTAATTATCATAGCATGAATTGTTTTTGCTGCGACTAACAGGCAAACATAAAAAAGCCTAATAGTTTCACATGAAACTATTAGGCCTGTTGATAACGTCAAAAAGCTCAAAAGTTAACGCTTAGTCGAATAGTTCGCCAATCTTTTTAAAGAAAGATTTTTTGTGCGGCGATTGTTGATGCTTGCTATCACCGTCCAAGGTATCTTGAAACTCGCGTAACAGATCTTTTTGTTCGCGAGTGAGATTGACTGGCGTTTCGATAATGACGCGGCAAATCAGATCGCCTTTCATCGTCGTACGCACTGGCGTCACACCTTTACCGCGTACTCGCAGCAGCTTACCGCTTTGCGTGCCTTCGGCGACTTTGATTTTGACTTTGCCATCTAAAGTTGGGATCTCGACCTCTTTACCTAAAGCGGCATCGGTGATGCTCACTGGCACATCCATATACAGATCTGCGCCTTGACGAGTAAAGACCTCATGCGGTTTCACGCGTACTTCAACATATAAATCGCCGTTCTGTACACCTGCGCCGCCCGCTTCGCCTTCACCTGCTAGACGCACGCGGTCGCCATCATCGACGCCGGCTGGGATAGAAACCTCAAGCGTGCGAGATTTTTCTTGGACGCCATTACCATGACAGTCTGGGCATGGGTTCTTGATTTGCTTACCGCTACCGCCGCACTGCGGACACGCTTGCTGCACAGCAAAGAAGCCTTGCTGCATACGCACTTGGCCTTGCCCATGACAAGTCTGGCACGTGACGATATCAGAGGCGTCTTTCGCCCCTTTACCATCGCAAGTATCACAAGGCGCAGGCGCGGTGAAGCTGATCTCTTTTTGGCAACCGCGCACCGCTTCCTCAAGCGTTAGCTCGATGACATAACGAAGATCAGAGCCGCGGCGCGTACGACTACCACCGCCGCGAGCTTGACCGAAGATATCACCGAAGTTGCCAAAGATATCACCAAAGATGTCTTGGAAGTTACCGCCGCCGCCGAAGCCGCCACCGCCTCCCATGCCGCTCTCAAAGGCAGCGTGACCCATACGGTCGTAGGCTGAGCGCTTATCTTCGTCACTAAGCACCTCATAAGCCATCGACGCTTCTTTGAATTTTTCTTCGGCATCAGGGTCATCAGAGTTGCGATCGGGATGGTATTTCATTGCCAGCTTGCGGTAGGCTCTTTTTATCTCTTTGCTATCAGCCGTTTTGCTGACCCCTAACACTTCATAAAAATCGCGCTTACTCATGAGCTCTCCTATCGTCATCACAGTGATGCTTGCTAATAATCTTACGTCTACTACGCCTCAATCATCAAAAGTGTTTCATGTGAAACACAAAATCAATATCATAGCGTATCGGTAAAATCAGCAACGTACTGCGCTAACCAAATCAATTAATAAATAAAGGTATAAAGATATAAAAGTTTGGCCTGTTAATGGAGGTGCCTCAGCGATTTATCAAGCTTAATAATTGTGAAATTATTATCTGCGTAGTTTTATTCTGCAGATAATCGTACCTATAGTCAGTTTAAAGTAAAATTGTTATGAGATTAAGTGCGCTACTGGTATAAATTTTACTTGCGTGCTGCGTTCCTTCGATGCTGCATAAAATTCATCCCAGCAGCGCTATGTCATTTTTAGAGTGAAACGACTATATATCCTCTTAGCTTGATTATTATTTAGTTTTTCATAACATCAAGCGCTAAAGTCGTGCTAATATTTAGCGCCCTATAAGCAGGCGTTCATACTTGAAATTCGGTGTAAGAGAGCATTGATTATGAAAAAACTAACGGCCTTTATCTTATTGATCATCGTTATGGCAGTCGTGGTCTATGCCGGCTCGCCCTATTACAGCGCTTATCAACTAAAGAACGCTTATGATGCTAAAGATGGCGCGACTATCGCAGCAGCCATCGATTACGAGCAAGTCCGTCCTAGCGTCTATAGACAGCTGACGGATAAATTTGCGCTGACCATGAGCAAGTATCCACTAGTCGCTGAGCTTGGCGGCGCGCCCTTAGAGCAAGCGGCTGATAGTTTTATCAGTCAAGCAGTGGCAGGCGCGGTTACCCCTGACAATGTCAAAACCCTAATTAATACCCAAGGTCAAGCCAATACCGCGACCAAAGAGCTGGCTGCGGCTTGGGCCATCGCTAGTAATCAAGTCGATCTCAAAAACCTCATTCAAGATCTCATCATTCAGCGCGGTGATATCAATGCAGTAGTCAAAAACCAAATACAGCTGGTCATGCAAAAACAAGCCAGCGAGCTTGAGGAGCAAGCGGCGCAAGGAGAAGATAGCGAACCTAGTCTGAGCTATTGCGGTATCAATTGCTTTACCATTAGCGGGCAAGTCAAAGGCTATCCCATCACTGTTGAGATGCAACGTCAGGGCTTTATTGACTGGCAAATCATCGATGTGGTATTGCCTTAAATCAAGATTCTCTATGAACTTTAAAGGCATAAGTGCTATTTAAGTTCTAAAACCAATTCGCACAAAAAGCGCGCTATAAACTATCAAGTTATAGCGCGCTTTTGCTATGGGGTTTTAGATTTTAAAATAGCTGTGAATGAGCTAACTACTGAACGCCCAAAAACTCTAAGAATTCAGGACTCTCAAAGCTCGCTTGATATAAAACGCCATCCTCACGATATATCGCTGGCGTCGCTATCACTGCAAGTCCTGCCGCCCTTTCACGATTAGGTGTCACGTAATCCGTGTTACAACTGGCAGGCGCTGGCGTCATCTGGCCTTGTAGCATTGCCTTGTCTAGAGCGTTACGGCGACTGCCCTCATCCGCTTGACACCAGATCCCGCGCATCTGCGCAGGTGACGCTTCATATATAGGATAACCGATAGTCTTGACGGTGACGCCTTTGGCATTGAGATCTGCCATTTGCTTATGTAGCATTCGGCAGTACGGGCAATTCACATCAGTTGCAACATAAATAACGGCGCGCTCGGTAGTCGTTGCCGGATAAGTAATCAGCTGCGACTCATCTAGTGAGGCAAAGACAGATTTGTTTTTATTCGCTTCAAAAGTCTCATCAAGTCCTGTGAATTGACCATTCTCTATCACCGATATCTCGCCATCAGTAATGTATTGCGCATCATCTGAGAGTAAAAACGGCACGCCTTCTAATGTTGCGCCCCAAATCACGCCCGGCACTGCGGTATAAAAAAACGGCGTTTTAGCGCTCATGTTTTTCAGCGCACTCATATTCTCTAGTAACGATGATTTCACCGCCGCGCTGACATATTCGCCTGCTTGCGCACTAGTGGCTCGCGTTGGGGTTTGCTTCACTTTACGTGGGCTTGGATTTTTTTGTAGCTCGCCTTGGATGACATATTTGCCATCAGTGGTGATATGGAGTGGCGGCTGTCCTGCTAGATTGACCTGATACATATTAGGCAAATTAGAGGGTTCGATAGATAAGATTTGCGCTTTGATACCAACCTCGGTCAATACTTGGCGCAGATGGCTATCAGTGTCAGCACTGACTTTGTCCGCTGCCGCACTTTGCGTCATCTTAATATTCTCATCGGTTGAAGTCGCAGGCTGGGCGCAAGCCGTCGCCGTTAATAGCAGCGCACTAATAAAACTAATAGGTTTAAGTAGAGGTGGTTTCACAGCAGTCATCCTAGCAAGTAGCGTTTATATACCAATAGCAATCAGCATTTCGTCTTAAAACACTATCTAAAAAAGTAGAGTGAAAAGATATCAGGACTTTAGCACATTAGCTAAATTTTCGGAGGGTTTGCCAGTTACTTTTGCAAATCGCTACTTGAGCTTGAGGGAGGCGCAATAGAGGCCGATAAAACAAGTTATAAAGCTCAACTTAGACGTCAGGTGCGCGAGGCGCACCCTACCGTAAATCTAAAAATATACTTATAAATATCCCTAAAATTTCTCTACTTCCTCGGGCGTTAAAAAGCGACTATCGCCACGCTCTAACCCGTCTAAAGTAATATGGCCAATGCTAGCGCGATGCAGCTCGACGACTTTATTACCGAAGTAGCCCATCATACGTTTGACCTGATGATATTTGCCTTGCTCCAAGGTTAGACGCGCATGGGTCTCATCGATAAACTCAAGGGTAGCCGGTTTGGTCGGCTCATAGTCGCCCTCTAACAAGATACCTTCGCCCACCTTTTTGATTGCGCGGGCTTGCTCCTCCTCATTCATAGGATCAGCAAGCGTTAGCTCATAGACTTTGGCGTGCTCGTGCTTGGGACTTGTGACGCGGTGTAGCCAGCCGCCATCATCACTAAGCAGCAGTGCGCCTGTGGTATCGACATCCAAGCGACCTGCGATACGTAAACTGCCTAGCTCTGGTACGGCAATCAATTCGGTGACGATAGGATACTCTTTGGCCTTTAACGTACACTCAAAACCTTCAGGCTTATGCAGCAAGATATAACGATTACCCGTCGCCACCGAGAGCGGCTCGCCTGCCCACAGCACTTCATCATTGATAATATCGACATGTAGGCCAGGGTCTTTGACCACCTCATCATTGACGGTGACCTCAGAGGCGTGGAGGATTTTTTTGGACTCTTTGCGTGACAGCTCAGTGGCTTTACTGATAAATTTATCGAGACGCATACTTTTTACTACCTTTAGTCATATAGGGTTTTGTTATAGTGGTGTCAGTTTAACATATCCCATCTAACCCTAAGTGTACCATCGATGCAATATGAGCTATCAAACCTTAAAAAACCCCGTGACCGCACGGCTTGAGATTAAAAAATCCGAGTTTATTGCTTATGCCTATCCTGTAAATTCACGTGAGCAAGCGATGTTTCATGTGGAACAACTACGAGAAAAGTACCTTGATGCTCGGCATTGGTGCTGGGCCTATATCATTGGCGACCCTGATAATACTACCAGCGCAGGTTTCGATGATGATGGCGAACCGAGTGGTACCGCAGGGCGACCAATACTAGGCGTGCTGCAGCATAAATCTATCGGCAATATTATCATTATCGTGGTACGCTACTTTGGTGGTATTAAGCTTGGCGCAGGCGGTCTCACTCGTGCCTATGCAAGCTCTGCACAAGCAGCAGTCGATCAGATGATATTGCAACCTTACGTGCCGATGACGCAAGTGCAAATACTAGCGGACTTTGCGACTGAAGCTCAGTGTCGTTATGTGGTTGAGAGCTTAGAGGGCACTATCGAAGATGTCGCCTATAGCAAACAAGTCACCTTAACTGTCACTATTGCTGAGGTTGATATTGAGACCTTAAAAACTGAACTAGCGATGGCAGGTAAAGTGATAGAGCCCACAGATTAGTATGTTCTAAAGAAGTAAACTGAGCTTAATTAAATAATACAGTAATCATCTGTTCACTGAGCCGTTCACCGAAATCTATTGGAAGCTTGCTGCGAGCTTAGTATGATAATAAATTCGTTAAATTAACAATGTATAGACTCAGTCTTATAGAGCTGTTTTGTTTCACGTGGAACCAGCTATTTAAATCACACTCATATTTTCTATTTATACTTTTATTTTACAACTTTAGAAACCCTACTATGACGACCTTTACCTATAACGCATTTAAACCGCCTTTTTGGCTGACTAATCCGCACTTGCAAAGCATCCTGCCAAAGTTTTTTGCGCCAAAAGCACCCGAGTACAGACGAGTGGTGCGTAAAGATTCCTTGGACGAGAGTGATATTGCCTATGATTTCTATGATGCGCATCCTATAGAACATTCAGAAAACTTAGAAAATGGTGAACTTGAACAAACGCCATTAATCGTTTTGTTCCACGGTATGGAAGGCAGTAGCGATAGCCATTATGCCCGCGCTTTGGCTTATCAGATGCACGCGCAAGGGTGGCACTTTGTCGTCGCCCATTTCCGCAGCTGTGGTGGTATTCCAGCTAGTGGACGGGTGTTTTATAACGCGGGTGATACGGGCGAAGTGCACCACATGCTGCAAAACCTAAGCGAAAAATACGCCAATATGTATGCGGTCGGCGTCTCACTGGGTGGTAATGCCTTAGCCAAATACATGGGCGAATACGGCGAGAAAGCGCTCTGCAAAGGCGCGGCTGTTATCTCCGCCCCTGTCGATATGTCATCAGCGGCGCTGAGTATGCACAGCTTTTTGAGTCATCGCATTTATACGCCTTATTTGCTTAATCCAATTATTAAAAAAGCCCTTGCCAACGACATCAGCAAAGAGGAGATCGACTCTATCAAAGCGGTCAATCGTATCAGCGACTTTGACGATATCTTTACCGCGCCGCGTCATGGCTACCGCTCTAACAACGACTACTATCATAGCGCCTCAGCCCTGCCCTACTTGCGCGATGTCAAAAAACCCTTATTGTTGATTAGCGCCAAAGACGATCCGTTTTTGGGCTTTACCGCCACCGCGAACGATGTCTCCGACTGCGTCACTATTATCGATACCAAGCACGGCGGGCACGTCGGCTACATTCGCTATCGCTCGGATAGCAAGCAAGCTCAGGGCCGTGATAAAAAATCCAGATTCGATATCAATTGGCTACCCGAAACCGTCAGCGCCTACTTTCAATCCATCGGTGTGGACGCTACCGTCAAGTCAAAATAACTGCGCAACTGACCTATCCTTAAACTTTTGAGACTCTATTATGTATCCTTACTTGCGTTACACTAAGTCGATCGTTGATGCGTTTATCACTAATAAAAAAGCTCAACCGTTAGCGTTTGATCAGGTCAGCGAAGTCACTGTGCGCTGTAGTATTACCGATATCGATCCAATGTTTGAGATGAATAATGGCCGTGTATTGACCGTCTATGATATTGGCCGTACAGATTTTATCATTCGCACGGGGCTTGCCAAGCAGCTGCTAAAGAACCGTTGGGGTATGGTAGTGGCAGGCAGCACCATTCAATACCGTAAGCGTATCCGCCTGTTTGATAAAGTGACCATCAAGACGAAGCTCGTCGGTATAGATGAGCGCTGGCTCTATCTTGAGCATTCGATGTGGGTTAAAGGCAAACCTTGTTCCTCGGTGCTATTACGCACGGGCGTCACCAAAGGCGGCAAAGTCATTGAAACCGCCAAAGTGTTAAAGGCGTTAGGTGAGCCTAATTTAGTCATGTCACCTGAGCCGTGGGTGCAAGAGTGGATAGCGTCCAATAAGGATCATCGCTGGCCGCCGATGGCTAAGGACTAAAATACTCTACGATAAGTCTCTGACTACCTTATCCTCCTTTACCTTAAGCTTTGAGAGCAGACCATGTACCCCTTTATTCGTCATACCGTCTCACTTATACAAGCTGTTTCGCAAGTCAAAAAGGGTCAGAGGCTAGCCTTAAATGAGGTCAGTGAAATTGAGTTTCGCTGTCAGTTGACGGAATATCTTCTAAATCATATAGTCTAGACAAAAACGCGGTTTCATCTAATCTTCCAGCTCAATCAATACCTTCTACCTGCATAGCATCGAATATATGACGTCGAGTGATTTGAGTTATTTTGTTCATGAGATTCTAAATTCTTTCAAGTTTATAGGTTTAATTATATCGGTTTGGAACACTCAACTACAAAACCGTAGTCAAACATATTGACTACAAACTTGTAGTCAAATTCTGTAAAAGTAGTAGAGGTTGACATGGGAAGCAGTTTAGCCTGAGCACCGTTAAAAAATTGCACTGCAATTTTAGGTGAACTTGGAGAGCGGTTTAGCCCCGATTGCAGCGGATATACTTGGCTGCACACTGTGTTGCGGGGACTTGGCTTTCCAGAAAATCATAGATTTTCTCTTGCGTCAGGGTAAGTGTCTCCCAGACACTTACTGTTTCCTTCCTCATATCGAGGCAACAGGAGCACGACTGCCTATTAGTCACCGCCACAGTGGCAGCTAAGATAGTAGCGTAAAGCGGGAATAGCTACTATTTAATCCCCTCCCGAAACCCTTTATAATCCTCAGCCGTTTGCTCTACTGCCTCTATCATCGGTACGTGACCGATATCTTCCATCATAATGACTTGCGCTTGCGGGATGATGTCTTTGATCACATTGACCGTTTCAGGTTTGATGACTTGATCCTTCTCACCCCAAACCACGAGCGTTGGAATATTATAGTCCGCGATGATTTGAGCGCGCTCCTCGACACTATCGGTGACGATTTGCTCAAGGATTTTGGCGTCCAACTCCTTATTATTGATACGCTCTTGTGCGAATACCGCTTTGACTGACTTGGGCAAATAAGGCGGCTTATACATGACAAAATCGTACATCTTATAGAAGTCTTCTTTGCTATTGATCAGCAATGGGTTGTTCTCAAGGGTTGCGCCCTCAAGCGATTTTGGCACGCCTGCTGACCAAAACCCTGCGCTATCGACAAGCCACAGACTCTTGACGTCTTTTGGGTACTTTGCGGCATAAGCGACACTGATCGCGCCGCCCATCGAGTTACCGCCGATGTGAATATTGCTTGCTAATCCTTTAGCTTGCAACAGCTCATGTAAGCGCGTGGCCTGTGCCTGTGAGCGATAGTCTGCGCTCATAGGTTTGCTCGACTCGCCAAAACCCAGCAGATCAGGAATGATCAGATGATAGTCCTCTAACTCGTCAGCGATACGGGTGAAGTTGTCCTTATTACCGCCAAAACCGTGAATAAGGAGTAAGGGCTCGCCTGTTAGGTTGGCGTTTTCGGCATAAACTAACTTGTCGCCAGAAGTTAGCGTAAATGATTTGACATCCAGATCAGACTTATTGCGCTCATATTGAATGATTTTTTGGGTAGTGTTAACGGCAAGCGTATTGGGCGCTGTGGTACAGCCTACGATAGAGAGACTAAATAGTGCGGCAAGGCCTAAGCGTTTAAATAGCATGGAGGCATCCTTGTTTAGAATTAAGGTGGAAACAAAATCTGACTTTGATTTTAGCGCTAAACTTGTGCCTAGATTTTTTAATTTATAACTTTCTAGTCAAAACCTTATCTTCTATGTTCATATACAAGACTATCGTTAGCTCTTGTTTACCTTTCTAGCCCAGATAGCTTAGGCATTGTTATTTATAATAGGAGCGTTTTATAGCAGTAGTGGTTATAACTACAACCCTAAGCTCACTATCTATTCTTAATTAAACCCAACTGATACTCATCAAAGCCCAATCAAAGTGGCATAAAAGGATGCACCTTGAGCGACACGAGTACGCCCTCCAGTAAATCGCGTGACCTTACCAAAGGATCTATCGCCAAAACCATGCTGCTATTTGCCTTGCCAACGACACCATGGAGACGGTTACCGCTGCGCCGTATCATCAAAGTGCATAAAAAGGTTCATGGTAGCCATTAACCAACTTACGATAAAGGCTAAACGGTCGCAGCAGGCTTTATGCTATCTTTGCAGTATTTAGCCGACTGCCTTATCCACTAAAAACCTTACCGCAGCTCGCGCATGGATAGCGGTGGTATCAAACACAGGGATGGGGCTGTCGGCTTGCTTAATCAGCATGCCAATCTCAGTACAGCCCAAAATCACCCCCTCGCAGCCTGCATCAGCTAACTGCTCAATGACCCTTTGATAATATTCTCTTGAGCTATCCAATAACTGCCCTTGGCACAGCTCCTCATAGATAATTCGGTGCACCTCTACCCTTGCGTCTTCTTCAGGTATCACCACTTGCAAACCGCTATCTGTCAGGCGCTGCTTATAAAAACCCTGCGTCATGGTAAACTGCGTACCGAGCAAACCTATCTCGGTCAAACGGTGCGCTTGAATCGCACTAGCGGTTGTATCGGCAATATGAATAATCGGTAAGCCTGTGGCCTCCTGTACCTCATCAGCTACCTTGTGCATGGTATTAGTCGCAATAAGCAAGCCTTGCGCGCCAGCCGCTTGCAGACGTTTGCCGCTACTCGCTAATATCGCGCCCATCTGTGCCCACTCGCCTTTTGCTTGCAGCTCACCAATCGGCGCAAAGTCTAAGCTATGAATAAGCAGGTCCGCTGAATGCAGGCCACCTAACTCAGCCTTGACCCCTTCATTGATCAGTCGATAATAGCTCTCGGTACTCTCCCAACTCATGCCACCGATGATGCCTAATGTACGTTGTGGTCTAGCCTTATCGTTACTTTTCATAGTCTATTCTTATTGATTGGTCTGGTTTATTTATGCTATCGATATCGTTAACATTTAAAGAACTTGGTGTTTGATAATAACCAATTTACCTAGTTACATATAGGTTATATGATAGCTCTCTATAAAACCTTTAGGACAAAAATGCGTTATGGCACTACCGAAACTAAGAATACGTATGAGCCGCAAACTATATCGCCTAGTATTTACTGGACTAATGGCCATGATGATGTCGCTTATTATCTCAACTGCCCTATTACTGGTAAAGGTCGGCTTGGTCGATGGCTTTTTTGGCGAGCTGCTACACTCTTGGGGGTTGGCCTTTGTTTTTGCATGGCCAAGTGCGTATCTCTGCGCATATTTTATCCAAGAGCATGTACTGAGCCGTATTGAGTTTTACTGAACAATAAATGAGGATACTTGTGCGCTTATATGACGACAACAAAAAACTAAAATTGTGTTTTTTATACCATAGAACTTGACGCCTAAAACACCATAAGTAACTAAATTAATATTGCGTCAAACAGGTGGCGCTTGTTACTGTGGCTCACAACTTAACGATGAATAGTACTTTTATAAATAGTACTTTTATAAATAATACCTCCATAAATCAAGGAATATATTATGCGCAGCGCAACTTATAACGAATTTGGCAAACCAACCGAAGTATTGAGCCTAGGCGATCGCCCTATCCCAGAACCTAAGCCTACCGAGGTGCGCGTAAAAACCGTGCTCGCCTCTATCCACAACCATGATCTGTTAACCATTCGCGGTCAGTATGGCTTTAAGCCAGAGATGCCTGCTATCGCAGGTTCCGAGGCGGTCGGCGTAGTCGATGCTGTGGGTAGCGAGGTTAAAAATCTCAAAGTCGGGCAACGCGTGGCGGCGGCCAGCGTGCAAGCGACATGGGCGGAGTATTTTGTCGCTGATGAGGATATGGTGTTTGCCATCCCTGAGAGCTTGGATGATGAGATGGCCGCGCAGCTGATCGCTATGCCGCTTAGTGCCTTGATGCTGCTGGAGTTCTTAGAAGCCAAGAGCGGACAATGGATTATCCATAACGCGGCGAACGGCGCAGTCGGTAAATCGCTTGCGATGCTAGCAGCGGCGCGCGGCGTCAACACTATCAATGTGGTCCGTAGCAGCGATGCCATAAAAGAGCTAGAAGCAATCGGCGCAGAAAATAACATCAGCACTGATAATGAGGACTGGAAAGAGCAAGTCAAAGCCATCCTTGGCGAGGATAAAATCAGCGCAGCGGTCGATTCAGTCGGCGGCGACGCCAGTGGCGACTTATTATCACTGCTCGGTCATGGTGGCACTTTGGCGTCCTTTGGCATCATGTCAGGCCAGCCCATGACGCTCAATCCGACGCATCTTATCTTTAAACAAGCCATCGTAAAAGGATTTTGGGGCAGTAAAATCAGCCAAGAGATGAGCGTGGATAATAAACAGCGCTTAATCGATGAGCTAATCGAACGCGCGACCAGTGGCAAGCTCCATCTGCCTGTGGAGGCTGTGTTTGATTTGGCAGATATCACAAAGGCCGTCGATGGCAAACTACAATCAGGTAAAAATGGTAAGGTGCTGTTAAAGCCATAAGAATTTGCTACGCGTAAATTACCTGATCTAAAGTCCTTTAACAGTTCACTCAAAACAGTGCTTCTTATGATAGAAGCGCTGTTTTTTTATGCAGAATGTTAATTCTGGTGCAAAAGTAGCACTCGTTAAGAAAGCCTTATGCTTAATCTCGACTCCCTTACAATTCTAAGTCAGCCACAACGTTAAGTAACCAAAATCAAGTTGAGAACGCTTAGTCTGAGTTGTTATCGTTTATAAAAAGCAAATTGTTAAACTTAATTTCTTTGAGTACTCAATAATCTCTTTAAGTGCTAAAACTGATAAATAATAAAAAGGATACTTCTATGCGCACTGCAACTTATAACGAATTTGGCAAACCATCTGACGTGCTTGGCGTGAGTGACAGCCCGACTCCAGAGCCCAAAGACAACGAAGTCCGTATCAAAACCATCTTATCTTCCATTCATAATCACGACCTTGTTACCATCAAAGGCGAGTACGGTAATAAACCTAAACTGCCTGCGACAGGCGGTAGTGAGGCGGTAGGGACTATTGATGCTTTAGGCAGTGAGGTTACAGGCTTTGAAAAAGGTCAGCGCGTCGTAGTCTCAGGCGTACAAGGCACGTGGGCGGAGTATTTTATCGCCCCAGTTTCAAGCCTAATCCCGATACCAGACGCTATCGATGATGAGATGGCCGCTCAATTAATCGCTATGCCGATGAGCGCGCTGTTGCTCATTGAGTTTTTAAACATCAAGCCGGGGCAATGGATCATCCAAAACGCTGCCAATGGCGCGGTCGGTGAATCGATGGCGATGCTCGCTCCTACTCGTAAAATCAATACCATTAATCTAGTACGCAGCAAAAAATCTGAGCAAGAGCTGATCGATTTAGGTATCACTGACAACAACGTCGTGACTGATAATGACGACTGGAAAGAGCAAGTCAAAAAAATCGTTGGCGATGCTCAAATTAGCGGCGCAGTCGATGCCGTTGGTGGTCAGCCAGGCGGCGAGCTAGTATCAATGCTGGGTAAACATGGCGTCATGGCGTCACTCGGCGCAATGTCAGGTAAACCGCTGATGCTGAATCCTAGCAATCTGATTTTTAATTTGGCGCAAGTTAAAGGCTTTTGGGCGAGCGATATGATGCAAACCTTCAGTAAAGAAGATATGCAGCGCTTAACTGGTGAGCTAATCGAAAATGCCGCTAATGGCACTCTAAAACTACCGACTGGCGGTGTTTACGATTTAAACGATATCCAAAAAGCGGTCTCTGATGAGGTGCAATTAGACAAAAAAGGTAAGATACTCATTAAGCCTTAATGTATCGCCGTAAAGTTTATTTACCAAAAGAGGAATAATATTATGTCCAATCAAACAAACTCTGATAATAAAACCTTTAAAGCCTTAGTGGTCGAAGAAACCAGCGAAGGCACGTTCGCAAAAAACATTCAAGAACGCCACGTCAGCGACCTGCCTGACAATGATCTATTGATCGAAGTACATTACTCCTCGCTCAACTATAAAGATGCCATGTCGGCCTCAGGCAACAAGAGCATCACCAAAAACTATCCGCACACCCCTGGTATTGACGCGGCAGGCGTGGTGGTCAGCGACAAGTCAGGCACTTTTAGCGAAGGTCAAGAAGTCGTGGTATTCGGCTATGATTTAGGTATGAACACCGCAGGTGGTCTTGGGCAAATGATTGCCATCCCTGCCGACTGGGCATTGCCTTGCCCTGAAGCGCTTAGCCTAAAAGAAGCGATGATCTATGGTACAGGCGGCCTAACGGCGGCGCTAAGCATCCAAAAGCTGGAAAAAATGGGCGCAAAACCAAGCGATGGCCCCGTTGCCGTATCAGGCGCGACAGGCGGTGTGGGCACTATCAGTATCGCTATCCTCTCGCAGCTGGGCTACGAGTCTATCGCCTTCTCTGGTAAGCCTGAGCAAAGCGAACACTTGAAAGAGTTGGGCGCCACCGAAGTGCGCCATCGTGACACCATCAATGAAGTCGGCAATCGCCCTGTTGGCCGTCCGCTATGGGCCAATGCCATCGATACCGTCGGCGGTGACTATCTTGCCAACCTACTCAAGCAAACCAAACCAGGTGGCGCAGTGACGACCTGTGGCCTTGCAGCATCAGCATCATTTTCGATGACCGTGTTGCCGTTTATCACGCGTGCGGTATCGCTACTGGGTATCGACTCGGTATTTATTCCACTTGAGGACAAAAAAGCGATTTGGCAGCGCGTGGCAACGGACATGAAACTACCCAATCTGGAGCAATACGCGGAAGAAAACACCCTTGAGCAAACCCCAGAATACCTAGACCGCTTTATTGATGGTAAAGCAGTGGGACGTTATGTGGTGAATGTTCGGGGTTAGGGTTTGGTTTAGAAGATGGTTTTTAGATAATGGCAGTGCTCTTTTGGGGTGCTGCTTTTTTTGGAATTCTCAACTGTTTTCCAAAAATTACACAACTAATTACACAACTAATTACACATAGTGTGTATTATATAATAACTTTAAATAGACTTATCAGCTTACTGAGAGTTCAACATGTGTGACTATAAAAAGTTATCAAATCAACCTTTGGTCTTTGTATTAGCAGAATTTAGATTTTCTCCTATACTAGGTATAAAGGAATACATACCTAAGATTCAAGATGCTTTGAGAAATAAGCTACCAATTCTAAGAAACACTGAGACCCAAGAAATTACGGTGTCGCCTAACGGTATAAGCTTAGAGGCTCAAGCCAACTGGGAGTTTATCTCTAAAAATAGTCATACCGCAGCTTCGGTTAACCAGAATCGTTTATTGTTTATGACTAGTGAATATGAACGCTTTAATGGATTTGAAGAGAACTGTGATTTCTTATTACAAACTATTATAGATGTTATTAACCCAAGCCTATGTTTAGGTCTTGGCTTACGTTATAGTGATACCATTTTTAACATTGAAGGCAAAGGCTCAATAGAAGATTTTGTTCAGCCTAGACTATACAACAACGATGATTTAAAACTGTCAGGGAGCTTACTAAGACAGACTAATGAAACTTTATGGAGAACCACAGAAGGGGCTATTTTTATTCGTTCGATATACGGTGAGGATAAAGTTTTAGTTTGGCCTGATGCAGAGAATTTACCCATTGCAATAGAAAAATCTTCTGATAAGCCTGTCAAAAGACTACTATTGGATATCGACCATGTATGGAATGCTCAGGAAGAAGAGTCCGGTCCACTAGATTTTAATAAAGGATTAATACTTAGTAAGCTATCAAACATGCATAAAATCAGTCGAAAAGCATTTTGGAATGTAACAACAGAACAAGCCAAGGAGGCATGGAAATGAGACAAAACAGTTATGGAGCAAATAGCTGGATAAATAAGAACATTACTACCGCTTTTATAGGCGCTTCTATTCTTGCCACTACTCCAGCCTATGCTTTTAAGAAATCAACCAGTTACGATAACAGTCGTTATATAATTGACAAAATGAGCCAAGCAAGCGGATCAAGTATTAATGTTAAGTACAATACTCGCCAGTCTCAGCTTTCGACAATAAAAGAGTATTTTGATTTGAGTGATGAAGAGCTTGCTAACCTTGTTGGTGTCTCAAGAAAAACACTGTACAACTGGGAGAAGCAAGGGATTAGTAAAGAAAAAGATAGACAAAGAGTGTTTGAGTTAAGCGTTATCGCAGAAGACTGGAGTTATAATAAGCTTCCTACTGATAAAGAAAAGCTGTTTACCCCTATCCTAGGTTCTACTAGCGTGATGCAAATGTTGACAGACGAAAAGCTTGATAGAGAAAAAATAATTTTTGCAGGTCGACGTCTTGCTCATCAATCACTGACGCCTGAATTAGGTTTGATTTAGAGGTTTAAATGCAGCGTATACTCGAAGCATTAGGATGGCGACAAGGCAGCTTTGTCAAACCTGAATCAGTTGCAAAGCTAATAGGTGACATAGATAGTACGTTCACTATATCTGCTAACAACTTGTTGGTTGTTGCCTCGCAATCATGCGACGTTGCCTCCTCGCAAGAAGAATACATCGAGCTCTCTATTGTCCGGCCTTTATCAGCTGAAGCGTTTAATAAACAGTATAGCCATAATCGTCATCCTAGAATATTGCATATAGAAGCCAACTCAAACAGCTCTGATGAGAAGGTTATTTTAGAGCTAAAAGCTCACGAAAAAATTCAAATAAAAAAGTCACTTCTTGAAGAATTTAAACCTGATTCTTCAATTAACTTTTTAGAAGGGAACCTAAATCAGTATATTGATTGGCTAGCTGGTCGTTATAAAAGACCAGCATTACCTACTAAATTCGATCAGCTAATCGCGTCTTCTGATAAGAAAGGTAAAAGAAAAAAGATTGCTAAGCGAGCTAATGAATATTTAACTGGTATATATGTTGAGATTTATCCAAATCGAGAGATCAATGATGATGAAACTTATTCAGTGAACTTGTTAGGTATAGCTTCTAATGATCAGTCTATTACTTCTGCTACTGATGCACTTAATGACTATGCTGATATATTGGAAGATGCTGGAATGGACGTCTCTGTTCCTAAAGTAGTTACTGAATTTCAAGTTTCTGTAGGAACCCTACGTCAATATCAACGTATCAATTTTGAATATCTTTCGTACGAAGAAAATAACCCTTTACCACCTGACACAGAAATTTAAAACAAAAAACACTCAACTTAGTTGGGTGTTTTTTTACGTCAGCTAAGTACTGAGTAGAGATTATTCCCACTCAATCGTCGCAGGCGGCTTGCTCGATACATCATACGTCACGCGTGAGACATCAGCGATTTCATTCATGATGCGATTCGATACTGTCTCAATCAAATCATACGGCAGATGGGCAAAGCGCGCGGTCATAAAGTCCACGGTCTCAACCGCACGTAGCGCAATCACCCACGCATAGCGGCGGCCATCACCGACCACGCCAACAGACTTGATCGGTTGGAATACCGCAAAGGCCTGCGCGGTTTTGTCATACCAGCCCGAACGCTCAAGCTCCTGCATAAAGATCGCATCGGCAAGGCGCAGGATATCAGCATATTCTTTTTTCACTTCGCCAAGGATTCGCACGCCTAGACCTGGGCCTGGGAACGGATGACGGTAAATCATCTTCTCTGGTAGGCCAAGCGTGATACCCAGTTTACGCACTTCATCTTTAAATAGATCGCGTAATGGCTCAACGAGTTCAAACGCCAAGTCATCAGGTAGACCACCAACGTTATGGTGGCTCTTAATCACGTGCGCCTTACCTTGGTGCGATTTGGCGGACTCAATCACGTCAGGGTAAATCGTCCCTTGTGCTAGGAACTCAATGGTTTTGCCATCGCTTTGTGCGCTGATTTCGCGGGCACTATTGGCAAACACATCAATAAAGGTTTTACCGATGATTTTACGTTTGGCTTCAGGGTCAGACTCGCCTGCTAGAGCGTCTAGGAACAAGTCTTCAGCATCGACACGGATGACTTTGACGCCCATGTTTTCGGCAAACACTTGCATCACTTGATCACCTTCGTGCAGGCGCAAGAGGCCATTATCGACAAACACACAAGTGAGCTGATCGCCAATGGCTTTATGCAGTAGCGCGGCAACCACTGAGCTATCGACTCCGCCTGAGAGACCGAGCAGTACTTGCTTGTCACCGATTTGCTCTTTGAGCTGCGCCACGCGCATATCGATGATATTGTCCGGCGTCCACTCACCAGCACAGTCGCAGATTTGATGCACAAAGCGGCCTAGCAGCGCCTGACCTTGTAGGGTATGAGTGACTTCGGGATGGAACTGGAGACCATAGTATTGCTTGTCGTCATTGGCCATAATGGCAATCGGGCAGCTTGGTGTGCTGGCGATGATATCAAAGCCTTGTGGCGCTTCGATGACCTTGTCGCCATGGCTCATCCAGACGTTTAGCGTGGTCGATTTGTCTTCACTGACGCTATCTTCGATGCCATCAGTAAGCTTTGAATGACCATTGACGTTAATGGTCGCCGCGCCAAATTCATGGATATCACTGGCATGTACCTTACCGCCAAAACGATCTGCCATCGCCTGCATACCGTAGCAAATGCCAAGTACTGGTACACCAAGCTCAAACACAGCGTCATTGATACGTGGGCTATTGTCCGCATGCACACTCTCAGGGCCGCCCGATAGGATGACACCTTTGGCACCAAAATCTTTGATACGGTCGCTGTCGATATCATAAGGGAACATCTCACAAAACACGCCAGAATCGCGCACACGGCGAGCGATGAGCTGGCTATATTGCGAGC
This sequence comes from Psychrobacter sp. TB20-MNA-CIBAN-0197, assembly GCF_040309765.1. NCBI lineage: Bacteria > Pseudomonadati > Pseudomonadota > Gammaproteobacteria > Moraxellales > Moraxellaceae > Psychrobacter > Psychrobacter sp. TB20-MNA-CIBAN-0197. The sequence goes on along the minus strand of NZ_JBEOPC010000007.1, from coordinate 37,066 downwards.
CAAAATCAAGAATAAGAATACGATCTTCTTTGATAGTAGGGATAGCAGCGGCAGTGGTCATAAATCGATATCCATCAATAAGTAAAATTATTAGCCTATTTTAACAAGTTTAAGCCAATCATGGGCGACTAGATAACGTGGATTAGGTAAATAAACAAAAGCGTTTCATCTGCAAATAAATCATAAGCGTACCTACCCAATTAACTACATAAAGTCAAAAAATATTCGCTACTATAGTTAATTCACTTTAAAACCGATACCGTGCTACTGGAATACTTGTTTTGAATAACAGTTGCGTAGCATCAAAAAGTGCGAAGCGCACCGCAAGCAAGGAAAATTTGTACCAGTAGCACGGTATTATTAACGTATCGATTTTATTTCATATTGACTATATAAGCTTAAGTCTGAAAAAATAACGGAGATAAACCATGACTAGCCTACCCAAGCCCAAATTCGACGATCCAAAAGACTATATCCTAACTAAGTCCGATATCGCCGCGATTCCTGAAACCAAGCACGTGCATCAGTTTAACGACAACGCCATTCGTCATACGGTATCTCTAAGCGATATTGTTGGACTAAACGCCTTTGGCTTACATTTAGTACGCGTTGAGCCGGGCGATGAAACCACCCAGCACCACTATCATGAAGAGTCAGATGAGTTTATCTACGTATTATCAGGCGAGCTATCACTGCGCTATGGCGATAAGACTTATCCTTTAAGTGCTGGCGATTTTGTTGGTTTTCCAGCGTACGGTGCAGCGCATTCGATGCGTAATGATAGCGATAGCGACGTCACCTACCTTATGGGCGGAAGCAGACCGCCGATTGATATCACCAACTATCCAGACATCAAACGTAGAATGTACAAGATCCATGGAGAAAAGGAATTTGTCGATTTAGAAGATTTGGGTAAAGTTTAAAGGGTTATCCAAACACAAAAAGGGCATGTCTAGTTATAACTTATAAACAATAGTTTTTTTGTTGCTATCATTCAAAAACATTAGTATGGTGATTAATAAACGCTATTTATGCTGAGCTATTTAACCCAACTAGCCGCTACACTCTAACCACAAGTACAGTGATTACAATCGACAGGTATGTCTCTATGCGCAAACTCAAACTCCCTACCCGTAAACACGCTAAACCCTCCTCTACTCTGCAAATCTCTGATAGCGACAACAACGATAACGCCAACCTAGACATGACTGCAAAAACCAATACCTCTCTTAACACCCCCATCGAGCAAACGCGTTGGAATGGCTGGGGCAATGTCAATATCAATAAAAAAGTCTCACCGCATGGCGCAAAACTGATCAAATCGCATATCGGCAAAACCAAAAAACTTCCTTCGGTTAGTCTACAAAAAGTACTAAAAACCGTACCCAAATCGCGCCTACCTGCCGCTATTACTGACCTTGATATCGTCTCTACTGACCGAGAGATCAGACTCAGACACGCACGTGGGCAAAGCTTCCCCGATTGGATCGCGATGCACAGCGGCGACTTTGAAGTCTTCCCTGACGGCGTGGCGCACCCAAAATCGACCGCTGATGTCGAGCAGTTATTAAAACTTGCCCAAGAGCACGATCTGATTGTTATTCCTTTTGGCGGTGGTACTTCCGTAGTCGGACATATCAATCCGCAACAGGGCGCGCGCCCGGTATTGACTATCGCCATGAGTCAGATGGATCGGCTGATGGATTTGGATACCGAGAGTCAAATTGCTACTTTTGGTGCCGGTACGCAAGGGCCAGCGGTCGAGGCACAATTGGACGAGCACGGTTATCGCTTAGGTCATTATCCGCAGTCGTGGGAGCTATCGACGCTTGGCGGCTGGATTGCGGCGCGCTCAAGTGGTCAGCAGTCCTTGGGCTATGGTCGTATCGAGCAGATGTTTGCTGGCGGCACTTTAGTGACCCCGCAAGGCGTGCTAGAGATTGCTGACATTCCTGCATCCTCAGCAGGGCCTGATTTGCGTGAGATGATGATGGGTACTGAAGGCCGCGTAGGTATCTTTACCGAAGTCAAGATGCGCGTGCAATCACAACCTGAAGAAGAGCTATTTAAAGTGGCGTTTTTGCCGAATTGGGAAGCGGGCAAAGCGGTACTCAAACAAGCGGTGCAAAACAATGTTCGCCTCTCTATGCTACGCCTAAGCAACGCGGTAGAGACTGATGCACATTTGCATCTAGGTACGACGCCAAGCCAGTTTTTAGCGATTAGCACTTATCTAAAAGCGCGCGGACTCAGCTCAGATAAAGTGATGCTCACTTATGGTTTCTCAGGCGATAAAGCACAGAATAAACTAGCAGTGACGCAGTTTAATAAATTGTTAAAGCAAAATGGTAGTGTCACGGGTAAAATCACTAATATCATGGGTAGTGTTTGGGCGCACGGGCGTTTTAAATTCCCATATCTGCGCGGTACGCTTTGGGATAAAGGCATTATGGTTGATACCTTTGAGACCGCTACCAACTGGAGCCGTATTGACGAGCAAATGGCACAGATGCAAGACGCGGTAAAAACCTCGCTCGCTGATGAGGGTGAGGAAGTGATGGCCTTTACTCATATCTCGCATGTCTATAAACAAGGCGCGAGTCTATACACCACTTACTTCTTCCGCGCCGCCAAAGATCACGCGACTACCTTACAGCGCTGGCAGAAAATCAAACATGCGGCCAGTATGAGCCTTACCCATGGTAAAGCCACCATTTCACATCAGCATGGCGTTGGCCGCGATCATGCCCCGTACCTTGCTGCCGAAAAAGGTAAGCTTGGGATTCAAGTGACTCGTGATATGCTAAAAAGTCTAGATCCTGAGCAGCGTATGAATCCAGGGGTATTGCTTGAAGATTAATTTTAATTAAGAGCTTTGTTTATAGACAGTTTAGTGGAAGAGCGCTACAGCGTGACTGATATTTGTTTTGCGCCGCCTCTGTCGGCGTAGGCACAGCACGCAAAAAAATGAATATCAGTCGCGCATCACAATATAACGTATCTACTTTATTTAGTAACGACTATAAGTTAAACCTTCTAGATAAACTACTTAGCTTAAAATTAATTAACAATTAAGATGAGTCTTCTATGACCCAATTCACACAACGCCAGCAAGCACTCGCGCCCCTAGCACGATCTGAACCTTGGGATATGCTCATTATCGGCGGCGGTATCACGGGTGCCGGCATTGCCCGCGAGGCAGCAAGGCGTGGCCTTGCCGTATTGCTTATCGAGCAAAAAGACTTTGCTTGGGGCACCTCCAGCCGCTCAAGCAAAATGGTGCATGGCGGCCTGCGCTACATTGCCTCAGGCGATTATAAAACGACACTGCTTAGCGTGCGTGAGCGTGAACGTATGCTAAGCGAAGCAGAAGGTCTAGTTAACGAGATGCATTACGTCATGCCGCATTATAAAGGCAAGTTTCCGCCGCCGTGGATCTTTAATACCTTGCTGCGCGTCTACGACAAGATAGCGGGCAAACGCTACTTTAAATACTTTAAAAAAGACGCTTTTTTACGGCTAAACCCTAATATCAAGCAAGATAAATTTTTGGGTGCCAGCCAGTTTAGCGATGCGATCACCGATGATTCGCGACTGGTCATGCGCGTACTTGACGAAGCCATTCATGACGGCGCGCACGCTATTAATTATCTCAAAGCCGAGTCGCTCATCACTAATGAGCAAGGCTTAGTCGTCGGTGCAACTTTAAAAGACACGGCGTCTAAAGACAGTGACAAGACTTTGGACGTTCACGCCAAAGTGGTGGTCAGTGCCACCGGCGCTTGGGCCGATACCTTACGTATGCAAGCCCGCGAGCAAACTGAGCAAAGCTTCAACAAGCAAATACGTCCCTCACGCGGTAGTCACTTAGTCGTCAGTCAAGAGCGCTTACCTACCTCGCAAGCCTATACCTTTTTGCATCCTGCTGATAAACGAGCGGTGTTTGTCTTCCCGTGGGAGAACCGTACGGTACTTGGCACCACCGACTTAGATCATCCGCCACTTAATGACGAAGAAGTCGGTATCACTAGCGCAGAGGTCGATTATCTACTAGCAGCAACTAACTCATTGTTTGATGATACCGATCTCAATCGAGAAGATATCATCAGCACGTGGGCAGGCGTACGACCGCTGATCTCTGATAGCGGTGATGGCAAACGCGTCAGCCCCAGTAAAGAGAAGCGCGATCATAGCGTCTGGCTCGATAATAATCTCGTGACCGTCAGCGGCGGCAAGCTCACCACCTTTCGCCTGATTGCGCTTGATGTGCTGGCAAAATGTCAAGAAGTGCTCGACCTTGATGACTCTGCTACTCAAAACTTAAAAACGAATAGCGATCAAGTCTTTAACAATCCTACGCCGACTCATGCCAAGTTTGCCACTTTACCAAAACTCTTACAGCAGCGCTTGCAAGGATTTTATGGTCTGCAGCTCGATAACTTATTAGCGCTAGCACATGACGATGATTTGGCTTATGTCACCGATAGCAACACCATTTGGGCGGAGATTCGCTTTGCAGCGCGCTTTGAACAAGTCATACATTTAGATGATTTACTACTGCGGCGGACGCGCTTGGGGTTGATCCTACCGCATGGCGCAATGACACCTTTGATTAGTGCCAGACTGAAGCAAATTTGCCAGCAGGAGCTGGGCTGGGATGAGCAAAAGTGGCAACAAGAAGTCGCTCGCTATAGCGAGTTATGGCAGCGTTATTATCATTTGCCTGCAGCTTAGTGCTTTTTATACCTACATTTAAGATACTTTAAGAGTTATGCTGTGCGGCTGGTATAAATTTTCCTTGCTTGCTGTGCGACTTCGTCACTTTTCGATGCTGCGCAACTATCTCAAAAGGAGCATCCCAGCAGCACATAGCAAATGTGTATCAGTTTTAACTAGAACTGAGTATAGTTAAGGACGACTATGACCGATAATTCTGCAAACCCGATTTATTTCTTAGCTATCGACAACGGCACTCAAAGCGTCCGCGCGCTGATATTTGATGAGTTTGGCAGCGAGATCGCCAAAGCCCGCGTACCTATCGAGCCGTATTTCTCCGAGCAGCCCAATTATGCCGAGCAGCACGCCGACTACTATTGGCAAAAGCTGACAGAGGCCTGTCAAAAGCTCTGGCAAAGCTGCAAGATTAAACCTGAGCAAATCACAGGCGTCAGTCTCGCTACCCAGCGCTATACTATGATATGTCTCGATAAAGACATGCAGCCGCTACGCCCCGCTATCGTTTGGATGGATTTGCGCCGCGCTGAGACTGGTGATATCGGCTTTCTTGGCCCGCTTACCAAACTCATCGGCATGGGCGAATTAGTCAAAGACGCCCAGCAAAAAGCCCGCTGTAATTGGCTCGCGCAAAACGAGCCTGAGATATGGGCACAGACCGCACACTACGTCAATCTCTCCGCCTACCTCACCTATCAGCTAGTAGGTGAACTTATCGACTCAAATGGTCATTCGGTCGGCTATCTGCCGTATGACTACAAAGCGCAAACATGGCTCAAACCCAACACCCTGAAATGGCGGCTGTTTAGCTGTACCCCCGAGCAAATGCCCAAAATCATCCCACCAGGCCAAACTCTCGGTGAGATAAGCGCCAAAGCTGCCAAAGTCACAGGTATCCCAGAGGGCACACCGATGATTGCCGCCGCCAGTGACAAAGCCTGCGAAGCCCTAGGCGCAGCGGGACTGTCCGCCGATACCGCATGCCTTAGCTTTGGCACCACCGCTACCATCAACACCATCTCCCCCGACTATGTCGAGATTCTCAAACACATGCCCGCCTATACCGCCGCCGCCCCGCATTACTACAATCACGAGTACATGATTTATCGCGGCTTTTGGATGGTCAGCTGGTTTAAAGAACAATTCGCCCATTACGAACAACAACTTGCCAAAACCCAAGGCATCGATACCGAAAAGCTCCTTGACGCCGCCGTCAAAGGCATTCCAGCCGGCAGCATGGGACTCATTATGCAGCCCTATTGGTCACCGGGCGTGCGTCATCCGGGGCTTGAGGGCAAAGGCGCGCTTATTGGCTTTGGCGATGTGCATACCCGCGCCCACGTCTACCGCGCTATCTTAGAAGGGCTGGCTTATGAGCTTAAACTTGGCTTTGATACGATTGAAAAGCGCACCGGCAAACCCATCAAACACCTGCGCGTCTCAGGCGGCGGTTCGCAAAGCGACGCCGCCATGCAGCTCACCGCCGACATCTTTGCCATGCCCGCCTACCGCCCGCACACTTTTGAAGCCACTGGCCTCGGCGCGGCCATCAACTGCGCGGTGGGTCTCGGCGTCTATCCCGACCACGCGACAGCAAGCGACGCCATGACCCATTTAGGCGACGAATTCGTCCCGATTGAAGCCAACGTGCAACTCTACAAGCGTCTGTATAACGAGGTCTATCTGAAGATGTACGAGCGCCTAAAGCCGTTGTATCAGAGCATTCAAGACATCACAGGCTACCCCGCCAAGTAATATGCACAAGTTCAAGGTGTCGGCTATTGGGAGTGGTTAGAAGGTGGGATGATTGTGGCTAAAAGGTTATGGGAGCCGATCGCGCCTTCTGCTTGTATCTGTACCCCTAAGCGTGGCGGGCACTAAAGCTAGAGGCGTTCCAACATTCGAGCGACCCCCCTCTAGCCAAGTGCCCGCAACCCGCTTAGTCGCACAGTATACCGCGTCAGTCACGGCTAAAACGCTCCCCGAGGCGACTATTGTTAGTTTCCTAGAACGTGCAATTGTAATCTTGTAGTAAGCACTTTTTGCCCCATTAGATTGCCTTTCGGCCTTTTAGCTTTCGGAACTTTTACTACTATCTGTGCATTATTTAAAGCGCCTAATAGATTTCGATTTTCTTCAGTGTTTGCAAATTCAACCTCTTCGCCTTTAGCTAACCTTCGATAAGGATCATCCAACAAACTCAACACCTCTACGATTGCCTGCTTATTCAAATAATTAATTTGCTTTAGAAGCAAATTCTTAAGTTCGCTTGAGTCTGCATATTTAATAAGCTGCTCATAAATAGAAGAGGGCATTTTATCACTTTTATATATTTCAATAACTTGTTCACGAACCGTTGTACTATCTTCTATTAAATCAATAGCCTCGGTTTCAGCTAGTGTTTTTTTATCTTTATTACTGACACTATTAGAACCAAGTAATACTTCAACGTCTTCCACACGGAGTTTAATATAACCTAGGTCTTCAATTATCAATTTATGATACTTGACTAAAAAGGCTTCTATGACTTTGTTTGATGTATGCTCTTTAACTTGATTCCAGTTATCAGGTGTTAAACTTAGCTTACCGAGACCAATTAGAGATAGAATTTTTTCTTGATTTAAGTATTCTAAGCTTGCGTTATTCCAGTCTCCATCCGTAATCCTAATTAGATTTTTGTATGCTTCATCACTTAACTCATTACATAAAAAAATATTTTTATCGAACTCAGCCTTAGTATCTTCCCAGTCTTCAATGCCTAAAATATCTGATTCAGTGTAATTAATCATTTGTAAATAACTTTGTCCATTCTCCAAGAATTTGACGAGCGAACCGTCTATCTCCCGATAAGCACCTTGATCATCCTGATCTTCATAAGACTCAGAAAAATACTTAAAAACGTTTGACCATGAGTATTGGACTTTTAAGCTGCCTATGAGATATTGTTGAATTCGATAGTTTTTGACTGCACCTATATCTTTGATCTTAGTAGAATTGAGGTCAATAAATTTTTCTGTTATCGAATTGCGACTATCAAGACCGTTGAGAGCTTTAATATAGATATCTTCATCTTCATGATATGAAGTATTATCATCCGCGTCTAATAAAATAACTCTTATATATTCTGATAGATTTTCAGACCAAATATCTTCAACTAAATAGTTGATTTCAGAATCACATATTGTTGTTAATGGTGCGTTTTTAAGCCTATTATCTAGTTCATCTAGTGATAGTGATAAATTACCCATCAAGGCAGCCTTGATTACATCCAACTCGACAGAAAAAAATCCTTGTTCACCAAGCCAGTTGAATAAATCAAGGTTTGTAGCATCTAGGCGAGAGAACTTAGGTTGTATGGAAAGACTGAGCTGTTTGAATTTTCCTTCATTCTTTGAAAGGGAGTTCATTACAAAATCAATATAATCGTTCCTTTGTGATAAAAATATATTAATTTTTTCAGATAGATAGCTAGACGTATCTAGAATATCAATACCATATCTGATAATTTTTGAGTAATTATTAGTTGTCTGTTCGTCTTCAATATCATCTAGTATCTCATCAAAAACAGTATCATCTTGCTTTATAAGTATAGGAATGAGTAAGCTTAGATAACTGACGTCCTTATTGAACAAAATAGCTAAAAACTCAATTGAGATATCTGATTTATCACATATTTTTTGTATGAAATTTTGCTTATGCTTTATAAAACTAGTAGTTTCCAACAAATATCCCAACATGCTAATATTTAAAACACTAGATGTACTCATCTCATCTTCTGATAAGTAACTTAATAACAGTTCGCCTTGATGAGTTAACTCTAGTTCAAACTTAGGCATTTGACGTCCATTGACAACCATCGCATAGTTCTTATCTGATCTCGATATAGAAGACTCAAAAAACAAAGAAATATAATCAGGATAGTTCTCGTTAATATAGCCATTTATAATAAAAAACATCAACTGTTCAGGAATATCTGGTATTTCTTCATCTTGAAGTAACTGCTTTATATCTATATCTTGAAGCAGTCTTTTTATCGTCTTATTTTTAATAGTGTAAAGCTTATCCTTGAGTCTGCTTAAATTATTAGATATCTGTTTTTTCTCCTCGTTGGTTTTAGCTCTTATAATAGCTAATCGCTCACTATAGATAAGCTGCGAATTAATTGAATCCTCAACATCCGAAAAAGACACACCACTAGAATCAAACCAGTAATGGCTACTATTTTCGGCGCTAAATTCAATTTTTTTATTTTTTAAACTTTCAAGCTTTAAAAATAAATCTTCGTCATATTTGTCAATATCAACCGGCTCACCATCTACCTTTATGTATTTAACCACATCATGTTTCTTGCGAATCAAACTATTTAAATAGTAGCTATAAACAGCATTAAGCTCATCAATAGACAATAGCATCTCATTTGAAAGCTCTAACTTTCTTCGTTCTAGTTCATGGATCTTTTCAGTAATTCCCGCTATCTTTTTATCTATTAAACTGTTTTTTACATTATTAAATATATCGTATATCAGACCTCTGTTTGAATTCAGTTTTGAAAAATCATTTGGATAGTAGTTTTTATATACAATTATAGCAAAAACTTGGTTCTTATCTAGCTGTAAATATTTTAAATGATTATCATAGTCTTGATACTCATTTAAAATATTTTTCACCAGTCTCATATCATCAAAATATAAACAAGTATTCCTTAAAAAACGTTTATCTATATCTTTTACCACTTCTTTATAGTTCTTTTGGATTAAGTCATACGCATTTGTTGGATTAATGATCGGAATAATAGGTATGATATATTCAAAGAATTTACTTCTTTCATTGTCAGTAAACATATCGTCTTTAATAGCATATATAAAAACCACTCTATCCTCACAATACTTGTTTATCATAGAGTTGAGTTCGCGTAGCCTTACAAAAATTTCGTTATTATTGAACCGATCTAAATCTTCGATAATGACAACATTTTTTCCAGTAGCCTCAAAAAAATATAAAATTTCATCTAAATGATCGTTAAGAATAGACTTATCTTTTTCATTCTTTATATTAAATTCTGAGTTATGAAAGCTAAGCTTAATCTCAGATAATTCAAAAGAGATATTCAACAGCTTGTAAAGTAATAGTATAGAACATACTAAAAAAAACCAAAATGCCAATTCTGGTAGCCAAGTAGGTAGGGAGTATATAGCTTCAATATAACCAACCTTATCAAAAACTATTAATCCACTTATAACTAGTATTATCACTGATAAGGCTGTAATCCTGTTGGTTAAGGCATTACCAGTAATTCTTTTAAATCTTGATAAGGGAATTTTATTTTGAGGTACAGCATAAAAGAACTGTTGTAGTATGCTTCTTTCTATAAGCTGAATCTGCTCAGGCGTTAACTCCTCTTTTATTTTTATATTATTATCGTTTTCATCAATAGTATTTAAGTCTTTGTTATCCGATAAGGTATCCTTATTAACCTGAAAAGAAGAAAGAGAAATATCTAAAAATTCCCATTGACTATTTTCTTTATATTTTTTCTTAAAGGTATTTAAGACACTACTTTTCCCTGAACCATATATTCCTGTTACAGCTATATTGAAGACACTTTCTTCATTCAGTGCAGATATTAATCTATTTTCATACCTTTCATAGCTCTCTTTTCCTTCTCCTTCATCTAAGTTATTTAAAGGAGATAGAGAATGAATTTGATGTTCATTCTCTACTTTAGAATTACTGATTTTTTCTAATTTTACTCTATGGTTGAGTATTATTTTTTCCACTAATTGAATTTCCTTTTTCAGGGGTTTGCTATAGAATTTCAAAGAAAGGTTTAATTTCACTGCGTTACAAACTTAGCCTTATAAAAACACTAAGTCTAAACCCCACCACTAAACACAGCATAAACCCGATTCAACCCCTCACGCAGCAGTGCCTCAGGACACGCCACATTGATACGCATTTTCAGATGACCCTCGCTACCGTATTTAATACCAGAATTTAGCTCAACTTTCGCCGCGCGCAGTTTGTTATAAAGCGCCTGATTGTCCTCACCGTATGCCGAGCAATCGAGCCAAATCAAATACGACGCCTCAGGACGCATGACCTTAATATCAGGTAAATGCCCTGCTAAAAAGTCTAACGTAATCTCAATATTTTTCTCAATATAAGCCAGCACCTGTTCAAGCCACTCTCCCCCTTCTTCATAAGCGCTTTGCATCACCGTATAAGCAAATAAATTCAGCTCATATTCATCATTTAGCTGCTGCTGCTGACTGATTTTTTTGATTAAAGCGTCATCTTTGGCAAAGATCATTGAGCCTTTGATACCCGCCACGTTAAAGGTTTTGGTCATGGAGGTCAGGCTGACCACCTTGTGCTCGTAACCTGCCGCTTCTGCTAGCTTTAATAAAGGCGTAAATTTATGACCAGTCAAGGTTAAATCTTGATGAATCTCATCACTGATGATGGCGACATCGTGTTTTTGACACAGCGCCAGTAGTGCTTTAAGCTCATCAATAGTCCAGACGCGCCCGCCCGGATTGTGCGGATTGCATAATAGATATAGCTTAACTTTATGCTCGATAATTTTAGCTTCGATATCTTTTAGATCTAACTGATATTTTTCATCGACTTCTTTTAACGCAGACATCACAAGCGTGCGCTTATTTTGCTTTACTTTAGTCGTAAACGGCGTATAAATGGGATCATTAACTATTACCGCATCGCCTACCTCGGTGAATATCTGCATCATCAGCGCTAGACTTGGCACCACCCCTGGCGAAAATAAGATATTATCCTGTGTCAAATCCAAGCCATAACGATTGCTATGCCAGTTGATAATCGCCTCATACAAAGCAACAGTCGGTTTGGTATAACCCAAAATACCGTGATCTACGACACGCTGCACACTATCTAAAACAGGCGGCGCGGCTCTAAAGTCCATATCGGCGACCCACAGCGGAATGGTATCGTCACTATAGTGCCATTTAAGTGATCCCGTATCGCGTCTATCGATGATTTCGTCGAAGTTATATTGCACTGGTATTGTCCTTGGTCATACGGTTAAAGAAAGCTTTACATCATGCGTTCGGTAGCGTTACGAGTCTCTACCTACCCTGAAACTCAGGCTCGCGGCGCTCAACCATCGCCATCGCACCTTCGCGAGCATCTTCTGAATGAAATAAATGCGGTAGATAACCATGAATATTAGCCAGCGCTGACTTTGCGCCATTACGGCTGGCATCTTGCGCCGAGGATAGCAGCCCTTTTACCCCAAGTGGCGCGGCGCTGCAAATCTCTTTGGCAATCGTTAGCGCGCGCTCGTACTCTTCACCATTGGGTACAACTTCACTGACTAGGTTTAGTTTATCGGCGGTTTGTGCGTCAAAGTTTTTACCTGTCAGCAAGTACGGCATGGCTTTTTGCCAGCCTGCCGCCGCGACAAAGCGTACCGTCGCCCCGCCAAACGGCATGATACCGCGCTGCACTTCCATTTGGGCAAAGTTGCAATTGTCGCTTGCGATAACCACGTCACTGTTAAGCATCAACTCAATTCCCGCGGTAAAGCAGGTGCCTTGTATCGCCACCACGACAGGTTTGGTGCGCAGCTTACCGCCGATACCCCATGGATCGATTTCCTTATCATTAAATTCAAACGCGCCTTTATTCCATTTATCTTGCAGCTCCATCAGATCAAGACCAGCGGTAAAGTGCTCGCCATGTGCGAAGATGAGCGCACAGCGTAGATTATCGTCGTTCTCATAATCTGTTAACGCCTCGGAGAGTTGTTTGATCATATGGCTGTCAAAAGCATTGCGTTTGTCGGCGCGATTAAGCCCGATGAGACAAATGTAGCCGTCAGTTTCATAAGTGATGCGATTGCTTGTATCGTTTTGGGTGGTCATGGTTATATCCTTTTTAGGTTTGTCGTTATCGTAGGGTGTGATCTCATTTTTAAAATAATGCTACTGACTTTTAATATAGACAGCCTTACCCTATAACACAAGATGAAAAGCACTAGCATCGGTAGCAGTTGACCTTAAAATTAATAGCTGCCACTATTATTAATCTTACGATACTCCTTAGTAACTACTAGAGCATTTTATGGAATTTTGGCACGGCTTTTTACTGATCACCAGCGTTCACTTACTGGCGGCTGCCTCCCCTGGCCCTGACTTTGTTTTAGTTTCACGTGAAACTTTAACCAAAGGTCGACGTACCGGCTTGATTTGTAGCTTAGGGATTACCTTAGGTTTAGCTGTCCATATTATTTACTCGGTATTAGGACTGGCGGCAGTGATAGCGCACTCGCAGCCACTATTAACTGCTATCAAATGGTTAGGCGGCGCTTATCTTATTTATCTAGGTTGGCAAGGAATTGGCGCTAAACCCAAACAACCAGTAGAAACGACCACTTTTACTAATAATGATAATAGCAACAGTAATAGCAATGTTACAGATAAAACTGAATCTAGCTTTGCTACTCTGCGCCGTGGTTTTTTTTGCAACGTTTTTAATCCCAAAGCGCCAGTCTACTTTGTCGCTATATTTACTTTAGTATTATCACCCGATATTCCACTTTGGCAACTCTCTATCTACGGCGTATGGATGATGGTATTACAGATGGCCTGGTTTAGCACGGTGGTGATGCTATTGTCGATTCCTGTCATCCTCAAACGTTTTCAGCGTTTTGAGCATTGGATAGATCGCGTACTCGGTACAGCAATGATTGTATTGGGCTTAAACCTGATCTTCCGTAGCCGATAAACCATTTAGCGTTGATGAAATCTGCTAAACTAGACGGTTATCTTCAGACTTTATAGCCTACTACTATGACTAGCAGACCAAACCCTAATAAGCCCCATACAGCGCATAGAAACCGCTCGCCTGCGACCGCCAAAAAACTTGGCAAGCTGCATCCGCGCAACCCGCATCAAGGTCGCTACGACTTTGCTGTATTGACCCGCGCGCTACCTGAACTTGCCGATTACACAATTACCAACCCGAAAGGCGAGCCAACGATTAATTTCTCCGACGCCAAGGCCGTACGCGTGCTTAATCAAGCACTACTCGCACACTATTATGGCGTCAAGTTTTGGGATATTCCTGAAGGTTATTTGTGCCCGCCGATTCCTGGACGCGCCGATTACATTCATTATATTGCCGATTTGTTGGCGCAGACTACTCATGTGAGCGAAGACAATACGCCACCTACAGGCAAAGATATTCATGCACTTGATATCGGCACTGGTGCCAGTGCTATCTACCCTATTGTTGGCAGCCAAAGCTATGGCTGGCGCTTTACCGCGAGCGACATCGATCCGGTCTCAGTGAATACGGCGACGGTAATTAGCCAAGCCAATCCCAAGCTCAAAGGCGCGATTAAGATCAAACTGCAACCTGAACCTAAGCATATCTTTAAAAATATTATCGGTCGTCAAGACTACTTTGACGTCGTCATATGTAACCCACCTTTTCATGCCTCATTAGAAGAAGCGATGCAGGCCAATAGCCGTAAACAGCATAATTTGCAGCGCCATCGCGGCAAAAACGAAAGCGCGCAAATCAGTCGTCACTCTACAAAGTCAGGCAATGCCGCGCAAAACCTTAACTTTGGCGGTCAACATAAAGAATTATGGAGTGAGGGCGGCGAGATTGCTTTTTTAAGTAATATGATAAGAGAAAGCCAGCAGTTTGCTGCACATGTAGGCTGGTTTACCAGCTTAGTGTCTAAGTCTGAAAACGTGAAACCTTTACAGCAACTACTAAAAGATCTTGATGTGGCGCAAATGCGTATTATTGAGATGAGCCAAGGTCAAAAGAGCACGCGGGTCTTAGCTTGGCGTTTTGATACTGACGAAGCGTAATTATTGCTAAAGCGTAATGCTAGCGTTTCACGTGAAACAATGAAAGCCACTATAATTCTTTATAGCGGCTTTTTATATGAGTATTAAATAATGTCTCTATTTAGCTAAAAAACATGACTCTGAGCCCAATCAAAACCAATACGATGCCGCCGACTGCTTCTGCTTTATCTTCAAGATACGTACCTGATTTTTTACCTAGATAGATGCCGATAGCGCTAAAAACAGCTGTGACAATCGCAATGATTACACACGCTAGCCACGCATTGAGCGCCAACAGGTTAAGTGTAAAACCAGCGGCCATCGCATCGATACTGGTGGCAATCGCTAGGGTAAACATGGTGCGATGACTGATGTTTTTCTTTCGGCTATCGTTTATAGAAGCCGCTTCATAATTTACTCGTAGCCCCTTATCTACGCTCTCTTCCTCATCTGCCAAAAAGACTTCATAGAGCATCTTGCTACCCAGTCCGATAAGAATAAATCCACCGATCCAAGGCGCAGCAGCAGCCAACCAACCTAACAGTGCCGCTCCCAGCAAATAGCCGATAAGTGGCATCACACCCTGCGCAATACCAAAATATAACGCCGCATAAATAGCCAAACGCAAGGTATAGCGTGGGTTTTGTTGTTGGGATTTAGCGCCCAGTCCTATCGACACCGCAAAAGCATCCATCGCTAGCGCAATAGCGAGTAACAGTACTTCGATCATCTGATGTCCATCAATTAGAATTGCCAGCTTATGACAATTTACTTATAAAAGTTTCACGTGAAACAAACTTATTATTAAAAAATACCGCCTTGGAAACCAAAGCGGTATTTTATATTTAATGTAAACGCTAAACCTTAGATATCAAGGTTAGAGACCGTTAATGCGTTTTCTTCGATAAAGACGCGGCGCGGCTCGACATGATCACCCATTAGACAGGTGAACATATGATCGGCAGCGATAGCATCTTCGATGGTGACGCGTAGCATACGGCGATTCTCTGGGTCCATCGTCGTGTCCCAAAGCTGATCAGCATTCATCTCACCTAGACCTTTGTAGCGCTGGATAGCTAGGCCGCGGCGCGCATCGAGCATCATTTGCTGCCAGAGGTAATCAAAATCGCGTATCGGAATATCTTTAGTAGTACCACCACCCGCTTCACGGCGAATAAAGGCGCTATCTTCTAACAAAGTATTCCACTCCGCTGATAAACGCAGCAGCTTGCTATACTCACCCGAGTTGATAAAGCTAGCATCGAGCAAGTAATGATGCGCCAGCTGATGCACATACACCGTGATACGCGGTAGCCACTGGGCCTTGGTCGATAAGGCATCGCTATCAGCCGCCTCACTCTCATCAGCAGTCAATGCGGGGGTCATACCCAGCAGATCAGCGGCAGCAGCGTCCATATTTTCTGGTTGCGGCTCATGGATATTGACCAGTTCAATCTCAGGGCTTAGCTCATCACCGAATTGATTCAGCTGAGTTTGTAGCTGCGCCTGCCACTCCTGCATCGCTGACTTATCATAAGTCATGTCTGTGCTCAGTTTCGGCGTATGCGTTAGCGCATCTAACAGCGTCGCTGGGAAACGAATTTGCAAACGAGCTTTAATCAGCTGCGTTTGGTTATAGTCGTTAAGCAGTGTCTCAAGCGCTTGACCAGTAATCGCTGGCGCGTCTTCAGAGACGTGCAGCTTGGTATTATCAATCGTTGAGGACAATAGATAAGCTTTTAGTGCTTCATCGTCCTTTAGATACAGCTCTTGACGACCTTTTTTCACTTTATACAATGGTGGCTGTGCGATATAAATATAACCACGCTCAATCAGCTCCGGCGTTTGACGGAAGAAAAAGGTCAGCAGTAGCGTGCGAATATGTGACCCATCGACGTCAGCATCAGTCATAATGATGATTTTGTGATAGCGAACTTTATCCGGATCATATTCATCAGGTCCGATACCACAGCCAAGTGCGGTGATTAAGTTACCGACTTCAGCTGACGATAGCATCTTGTCAAAACGTGCGCGCTCGACGTTCAAGATTTTACCTTTAAGCGGCAAGATAGCCTGAGTTTTACGGCTACGACCTTGCTTTGCCGATCCCCCCGCAGAGTCACCCTCCACGATGTAAAGCTCTGATAGTGATGGATCTTTTTCTTGGCAGTCTGCCAATTTACCAGGCAAACCTGCAATATCTAACGTAGTCTTGCGGCGCGTCATCTCACGTGCCTTGCGGGCAGCATCACGAGCTCTAGCGGCATCGATAATCTTATTGGCAATCGCTTTAGCCGCGCTTGGGTTTTCAAGCAAATAATCATTAAACTTATCATGCATCGCCGATTCGACTGCTGACTTGACTTCGCTCGATACCAGCTTGTCTTTGGTCTGGCTAGAGAATTTCGGATCAGGCACCTTCACTGAGACAATCGCACTTAACCCTTCTCGTGCATCATCACCGCTGACCGCGACTTTTTCTTTCTTGAACAGATTTTCGCGATCCATATAGCTGTTTAGACCACGCGTGAGCGCTGAGCGAAACCCTGATAAGTGCGTACCGCCATCACGCTGCGGGATGTTATTGGTGAAACAAAACACCTTTTCGTTATAGGTATCTGTCCATTGCAGCGCCACTTCGACCGCGATACCGTCGTCTTGCTCACTGGTAAAATGAAAGACCTCATTGATGCCTTCTTTGCCTGCGTTAATATAGCTGACAAACTCAGACAGGCCGCCTTTATGCTCAAACTCATGACGCTTATCGATACGCTCATCAGTCAAGACAATGCGCACCCCTGAGTTAAGAAAAGACAGCTCGCGTAAGCGTTTCGCTAAGATATCATAATCAAAAACAGTACCAGTAAACACATCACTACTGGGATAAAAGCGGATTTGGGTCCCTGTCTTATCCGTAGCTTCCATCTGCTGGATTTCACTGTCCGGCACACCATCAGTATAAGTTTGGCTGTAATGGTAGCCTTCACGCCAAATATTCATTTCAAGCTTTTTGGATAGGGCATTCACTACGGACACCCCTACCCCATGTAGACCGCCTGAGACCTTATAGCTGTTGTCATCGAACTTTCCGCCCGCGTGCAGCACCGTCATGATGACCTGCGCCGCTGACACGCCTTCTTCAGGGTGAATATCTACAGGTACGCCGCGACCGTTGTCACTGACACTGACCGACTCATCTTCATGAATGATAATATCAATCTGATCACAGTGACCGGCGAGCGCCTCATCGATAGAGTTATCGACAACCTCAAACACCATATGATGTAAGCCAGTACCATCATCGGTATCGCCAATATACATGCCAGGACGTACGCGCACCGCCTCAAGTCCGCGTAAAACACGGATGTCCTTGGAGCTATAATCAGAGGGCAAGCCTTCAGGGGTTACAGTATCAAGCGTATCAGTCTCAAGCGTACTGTCTAAACTGGTTGTATCCAACTGCTCGTTATCGATAGGTAATGAATCACTCATGTGCATTCCTTAATCAAGCCGTGATCAGCTAATAATTGTGCGTCAGCTTTATACAAATCAGAATAAAGCCAGCATCTTTACAATATGTCTTAGATTTCAAATTTTAACTGTAGGAATTGATTTCCACGGTCTTATTACCAGTAACTTAGCATCTTATTGGTAATAAAAATTATGAAATAAAAGCTATAGAATAGTCGCTGAAAATAGGGCAAATATAAAGCCTTATTTTAACATTTTTTTGGCTGTAAGTCACTGTTTACTGGTGATTTATAGCACCTTTAGCAGTGTCTTTGACAGCAGCTTTGTCTGTAATTGAGTGATTAGGATTATAATCTACAATTAGTAGTTACTAGCAGGCTGTATAGTTATAAAAACAAGACAATAAACAGATTAAATGAGTAAAGCTCAATTAGATCTGTAGTTAATGAAACCTATAAGTTATTCAAAAGGTGTTAACTCACCTTGTTTCATGTGAAACATATTGGGAGACGACCAATATTGATTGACTATCGGTAACACATCCGCCGTCAAGCTAGTCATAAACACCTGACAAGGCAGCTTAGCCAAAGTGGATAATAAAATATCTATCGCTCTATCGTCTAGTTCAGCGGTGATATCATCTAATAGTACAACTGGTGTAGTTATGGCTTGGTTATCAGTTTGCAGGTTTTGACTGGCCGATTGTTCAGCAGAGTCATCGTTGAGCAATAGTGGTAATTGCGACAGGCGTAATGCGGTAATAAGTAGCTTCTTTTCGCCGCGAGATAAGACGTTCGCAGCTTGCTCTTTTAACGTAGGTAGCTTTTGCTCTTTTGACGCGGACAGCTCAGTTGTGCTCGTCTGATACTCCGTTACTGATTTAGACTTCTCATCTTTTACACCCATCTCACTCTGGGAGCGCCAATGCACATGAATATCGGCACGGTGGCTACCGATACGAGTATAGCCAAGCTGTAGATCTTGGGCAAGACGCTCGTCTAACTGTAAATCTAGTGGTATCGCGACATCGTAGCCTGCATGGTAGCTTAGACTGATTTGCTGAGCATAAGACGGTAGCAGCTGCGCAATGCTTTTCTCAAAATAAGGCTGCCAAGCTAGAAATACTTGCTCACGATAATGATGAATAAGTGCCGCATGGTTAGCTAGAGCTTTATTCCAGGACTTAATTTCTGCTAATTGCACTTGGGTTAGACTTCTACTTTGCTTAAGTAAACTGTTACGCTGTTTTAATAAGCGCTGATAAGCTATCCACTGGGGATGAAAACTTTGTTTCATGTGAAACACTAACCAATCGAGTAGCTGACGACGACTCGCACTGCCCTGCTCGAGCATGTCCATCGATGAGGGGTCTATCAGTAATGTAGGTAGTTGTTCGGTGAGGATACTTTGGTTATAAACGGTATTTTGATTGAGGCGCAGGACGGTAGTAGCGTCAGTCTGCTTTTGAATCGCTAAACTAGCGCCGTCGGTTAAGACAGCATGGACAATGGCCGATGGCCTATGGTGCTGAACATAGCGTTTAGGCTGACTATGACGAAAGCTCTTACCGCGTGACAATAAGAATATCGCCTCTAACAGCGACGTTTTGCCACTACCGTTTTCTCCGATGATGACATTACATGCTGCTGCTTGCAGTTTGACTTGTTGAAGGTTACGTAAGTCTGTCGCTTGTAAACGTTCAATCATAATGATTACGAAAACCTTATCAAGCTTAGATACGCATCGGCATAATAACGTATTGATGGAACTCATCGCCTAGCTGGTTGACTAGCACCGAGGCGTTAGATTGGCTCATATGCATCTGTACATCGCCTTGTACCACGCCGAGCACATCTTGCAAGTAAGCGGCGTTAAAAGACAGCTCCATAGGCTCGCCTTGATACTTAGCTTGTACCATCTCCACCGCTTCGTCTTGTTCGGCATTGTTAGCTCGTATCTCAACCATACCATCGCTAGCAAAGTTAAATACTACTCCGCGTGACTTCTCATTACTCAAAATCGCCACTCGGCGCAGCACATCAGTCATCTTTTCTTTACTAAACAAAGCCAACTTATCAGTGTTACTAGGCATAACTCGGCGATAGTCAGGAAACTTACCATCAATCAGACGCGCGGTAAAAGTGACCATCAAGTCCGTGCTGACTTGTCCGGTGCTATCAACCTCACCGAACGGTAGACTAACTTGCAAAAACTCACGACCGAAACTTAAGGTAACATTATTGTCCTTATCTCCTAGCATCTTACCCAGCTCAGTAGCCAAGCGCTCAAGCTCAATCACTGCCTTACGCGGCAAAATCGCCTGCATATTCAAATCGCTATCGATATCGATCACACTACGCGCTAGCGCTAACCGGTGACCATCAGTCGCTACGGTGGTTAGCTGCTGCTGCGACACATCAAAAAGCATACCAGTCAAATAGTAGCGAACATCCTGAATCGCCATCGCAAACTGAGTCTTATGAATAAGATCTATCAGTCGGCTACGGCTAATCGTCAAGGCAGTGATATTCTCAGGATTCCCTAAGCTCGGATAGTCCTCGCTTGGTAGAGTGCCTAAAGTAAAGCGGCTTTTACCACTCGTGAGTAAGCAGCGCTCGTTTTCTTGCGTCGTCAGATTAATCTGCGCTTGTGCGGGTAACGATTTGCAGATATCTTTTAGCTTTATCGCTGGCAAAGTCGTTGTACCCGCTTCAATACAAGCACCAGCAGGCAGCTTAAGTTTGGAAGTCAGCTCAACTTCTAGATCCGAAGCGGTCAGTATCAGCTCAGACTCAGAGAGTTGCAGTTTTATATTACCCAAAATCACCATATTATGGCGCTTATCAGCGGCCTTAGCGATTAAGTTAATAGCTTTTAATAACGACTCACGATTAATCGATAATTGCATGCTAGGTACTCTTATTTTAGAAAATCTGTTTTTTAGGAGTTTAGGCTCAAAGTGATATCGCTAAGACATCTATCCTTAGAATGACCTTAAGTTTAAGTGATTAAATAGTACTCATTATAAACTATATTTAGTCGCTAAAATACCGCGCTACTGTTTTGCCTGTTCCTGCTTATTGTGTTATCTAACTCATTCACGTTATCCGGCTTGTAGCATCAGCGCTAGCGCCTTGTAGTCTTTGTCTACCGTAGGATCCTCAGCGCGTAACTGCGCTACTTTTTCGCAGCCATGCATAACCGTTGTATGATCGCGGCCACCAAAAGACTGACCTATATCTGGGTAACTATCACCTGTCAACTCCCGAGACAGGGCCATCGCTATTTGCCGTGGTCTGGCGATACTACGAGTACGTTTGCGGCCCATTAGATCTTTGACGCTGATATCGTAGTATTCAGCGACTACTTTGCGGATATTATCCATATTGACCGCTTGTACGCGCATAGCCACGATATCTTTGAGCGCATACTGTACCATCTCAAGCGTCACTGGAGCTCCAGTCAAATTAGAGTTGGCAAATACCTGATTGAGTGCGCCTTCCAACCTTCTCACATTAGAGACTACATTCTGTGCGATAAACAAAGCGCATTCTTTGGGTAGTATCATCCCAAAAGAAGCAGCTTTTCTTTGCAATATTTGTACGCGAGTATCAATCTCAGGAGGCTCGACAGCGACTGTCAGTCCCCAAGAGAACCTCGAGCGAAAGCGTTCATCAAATTCAGTCATTTGTGACGGATGACGATCCGAGGCCAGAATAAGCTGTTTATCGCCACTAGTGAAATCTGCAAATAATGTCAAAAACTCATTACTACTTTTTGTCTTTCCAGCTAATACATGAATATCATCAACAATTAATAAATCCACTTTTTTTATTTTCTTTTTAAAATCTTCTATTTTATTATTTCTTAAAGAATATACTAATTGATTAATAAACTTCTCAGAAGTGAAATAATAAAAACTTCTATTATTTTTCACATAGCGCTGAGCAACAGAATGCATTAAATGTGTTTTTCCCAGACCTGAAGGGCCATATATGAATAAAGGATTATGCCTATTTTTTGATTGACGCTTGCTCAGCTCGTAGCAAGCCTTGTAGGCGAGGTTATTCGACTTGCCGGTGACAAAGGTTTCAAAGGTGAATTCAGGGTTTAGATAGCTAAGAGACTTTGCATCAGCAGAGTCATTGGACGCTGCATATTGTTGGTTATTTCCAGCATCTACTTTAGGGTCAGAACCAAAGTTACTAGTATTATTTTTTGATGACGCTGGGGTAGGGGAGGGGAGATGAGGGTCGTTATTAAACGAAGTATCTTGAGAGTTGGCATGTTCGCTAGAGTTGATATCTGTAGCGCCTTGTGCCTGGTTCTGATCTTCGACTTGAGTGCTCTGGTTGGCATTATCGACACGGACTACCACGTCAATAATACTACCTTGACTGTGTTTAGCGACCAGTTGACGAATGTCTTCTAAGTGGTTTTTTTTGATATAAGAAACAAAATAATCGTTAGGCGCTCTAATAACAAGGGTTTGCGCTTCCTCATGCGCAGACAAAGGTCTTAACCACATCGTAAAGACGTTATCTTTGACATGATAACGTAAATCGTCCAAGCATTTATCCCAAAGTGTCGCCGTGTCTATCATAAAAAACCAACCTCATTAGCTTGTACTCAACAAGTACCTTAGCGCTTATATTTAAAATAATAGCAGTATTCACAGCCAAAAATCCTAGCTACCACTTCTTGATAAGGACTGATATCTGCAAGCTTAGTAATAACAATTTAAATAGATCTCTTGCTAGAAACCTCGGTAGCCTAAGACGGCTAATTTACCATAAACGGCCTGTGGATAACATCCCATATTTTGGGGATAACTCTGTGGACAGTTTTGGGGATAACTCACAACCTTAACTTACCCACATTTCACCCACAGCTTATCCACAGGGTTACCCATAGCCTATCGTTTTGATAAATAACATTATAGTAGAGTTATCCTCAGAAAAACCGGCTCCCAATAACAACAATACTTATATATATTAATAGTTAATTATTATAGAGAACGCTGAAATCTGTGGATAACTTTTTAAAACAGTGACAAAAGTAACTGTAATAATAACGACTAGAACGACGCAGATAACTAGCAAAGTCTCTTTTGTTAACGTCTTTAACGACACTAAAAGAGCGCTTTGAGCTCTATTGGAATCTATCAACAGTGTAACGATCAAAAGCGCTAGGAAAACAATGCATTAGTTCGTTGACCTGAATTTGTGACAATGGTATAATCCTGCATTATTTTGAATTTAGTCCATTATTTTGATAGGTGAGTTATGAAACGTACATTCCAACCCAGCGTGATCAAGCGTAAACGTACTCACGGTTTCCGTGCACGTATGGCAACGAAAAAAGGCCGTCAAGTATTGGCACGTCGCCGCGCTAAAGGACGTCATCGTCTTACTGTGTAATTGGCAGATAATCTCAGCAGATAACTATAACTGAGAGATAGCCATCTATTAAAAGCGCCTATATTGGCGCTTTTTTTGTCTCTATATTTCGTATCTAATTTATACTTAAGACCCTCATCAAACGCTGCGGTAGTTGCTCATTTCATAACTATCGTAGAGCTCTCATTTTAGGCCTTACTATGTCCAACCCTATTTTAGCTACCGAGACCTTCTGCTTTACTAAAGAGCAGCGCCTACTCACTCCAGCGGCTTTTCGTGAGGTGTTCGATGCTCCTGAGCGTAAACTCCATCAAAGTCATCTTATGGCTTTTGTACGCAGCAACACTCTTGAGCAGCCTCGGGTTGGGATGGCGATTACTAAGCGTAAAGTACCTACTGCGGTGAGTCGTAATCTAGTCAAACGTTTAATTCGAGAAAGTTTTCGTAAGCAAGCGGATAACCTAGAAAATAAAGATATCGTTTTCATCGTTAAAAAATCTATAAAAGGATTAGAAAATAAAGAGTTGATAAAAGAGATAAATAATATATTTAAAAAAATCGAAAAAAAATAAAATGATTTATTTAAAGATTTTAGTTAATAGGGTTTTTTATTTTATTTTATTCAATTTTATTAATATCTATCAAAAAATAATAAGTCCGATGATACCAGCACGCTGCCGCTATTACCCTACTTGTTCGAATTATGGCAAGCAGGCGCTCGCTTGGCATGGCGTTTGGAAAGGAGGTTGGCTGTTACTAAAACGCCTTGGCCGCTGTCAGCCTTGGGGTGGGCATGGCATTGATTTTGTTCCTATTCCCTTAGCTAGCTATCACTACATGCCTCTATATTCAGCTGTGACAGGAACAGATGAGAAAAATGAGTTAAATGACGCTAGTCGTCGACTAACTAGTAGCGTCTATCGCGATAACAGTAGCTATGTCGCACGGCTAAACTACCTTATGCGCTAAAAAAGTCTTAGATATGGATAACTTTTCATCTCAATAACTTGTTATAGTTATCCACAGCTTATCCCAGAGATACTCATATCTCGATAGTTATCCACAATTTATCCAAGTTACTCCCAGTTATGCTCAGTTATCCCCAGCCTATCCACACTCTTGGTATCATTTAGGCTCAATTTTTAGTAAAATAATGCACATTTTATGTTAATGATTGCTAACACTGCTATTGCTAGCATCACGATTCACGATTTAGTGAGTAATCGTGATGCGTGCTTTAATTTTAGTTCCCTAATATTTAATCTAGGACAGGTTTATGCAAAAGATATTACGGGTAATGATCATCATTGCGATGCTAATTACCGCTTATCTGCTGATTTTGGCATGGCGAGATGATTATGCTGATGCGCCAGCTGTAGAAACGACGCCGAACGCGGCGACTACAGTAGGAGGTGATATTCCCTCTACCACTGGCGCTGCAGGTGACATTCCGGCACAGACGATACCGGTTGACAATGGTCTTGCGACCACTACTCCGGCGCAAGACACCAATCTTATCTCTGTGACCACCGATCGTTATGATCTCAAGATCAATCCTGAAGGCGGCGACATTGTTTATGCTGCACTAAAGCAATACGATGCGACGCTCGATAGCGATGAGCCTTTTGTGTTACTAGAGAATAATAGTAATCGTGTCTATGTTGCTCAGTCAGGCTTAATCGGTCCAAACGGTATCGATACTGCTGATGGCCGAGCCAGTTATCGTTCTGCAGCTGATAGCTATACGATGAAAGAGGGGCAACAGACCTTATCAGTACCGTTAACTTATCAACAAGATGGCGTCACGGTAACGAAAACGTATACTTTCACTCATGGCAAATATCCCATCGATGTTAGCTATCAGATTCAAAACAGATCAGAGCAGCCGTGGCAAGGGCAGATGTTTGCTCAGCTCAAACGTGATGATAGCAAAGATCCCGGAATGTCTGATAAAGGCGCGCTGAGTATGGCGACTTATCTAGGCGGTGCTTGGGGTACGCCGGATGATCCGTACAATAAGCTTAAGTTCAACAAGTTTAGTAATGATGAGCTCAATGTTGCTAGTGATGAGGGCTGGGTTGGTATCGTCCAGCATTACTTTGTATCGGCTTGGACACCGGATAACTTCACCGGTCAATTCTTCAGCCGCGAGACAGGTAACGACTATTTCATCGGTTTTAATAGTCAGCCTGTCAATATTGCTGCAAATAAGCAGCTAACTTTAGACGCCACTTTATATGCCGGTCCGAAAGTACAGTCTGAGCTCAAAGAAGTTGCTGTCGGTCTGAATCAAACTGTCGATTATGGTTTATTGTGGCCGATATCGAAGATACTTTTTGCTATTCTTGATGGTATTCATAAAGTATTAGGCAACTGGGGTTGGTCTATTATTGTACTGACTATCTTAGTGAAGATATCGCTGATGTGGTTCTCTAATAAGAGCTACTATTCAATGGCGAAAATGCGCTCGTTGGCACCGCGCTTAGCGGCTCTAAAAGAAGAGCATGGCGACGATCGAATGAAGATGTCGCAAGAGATGATGAGTATTTATAAGGAAGAGAAAGTCAATCCGATGGCGGGTTGCCTGCCGATTTTGATGCAAATGCCTATCTTCTTAGCGCTATATTGGGTACTGGTTGAGAGTGTTGAGCTGCGTCACGCGCCGTGGATTCTATGGATTCAAGATTTATCTGCAATGGATCCTTGGTTCATCTTACCGTTATTAATGGGCGTCTCGATGTACATCCAGCAGCAGTTAAATCCGCAGCCTGCTGATCCAATGCAAGCTAAGGTGATGAAGTTTTTACCCATTATCTTTACCGCCTTTATGTTGTTCTTCCCAGCGGGTCTAGTACTGTACTGGACAGTGAACAACTTGTTTAGTATGACGCAGCAATATATCGTCAATAAGAAAGTGGAAGAAGAACAAAAACGTCGTACCGTTAAGGTGCTAAGTTAATTAAGTTCTGATGATGTAGTCATCTAAAACCATCGCTTAGGCGGTGGTTTTTTTATAGCTGAGTTTATTATGATTGTTTACTAAGCAAAGCGAGAGTACCGAGACGGCCTATTTCAACTTTACTTTGTCAGTATTAGATAAGGCGTCTATAATAGAGGTTTTGGTTATTGAGAGTGGTTGTAAATGCTATGCAAATGCCAGTAAAAGCTCAAGCAGGGTTGACTACGATTGCGGCTATCGCTACGCCATTAGGGCGCGGCGGTGTCGGTATTATTCGTCTATCTGGAGCAAAAGCTTATGACATCGCTTGTCAATTAACCGGTAAAAGTAGTTTTACACCGCGTCTAGCGAGTTTTTGCCGCTTTTATCAGGCTGACGGTACTATCATTGATGAAGGCTTGGTCTTATATTTTAAAGCTCCGCACTCATTTACGGGCGAAGATGTCATTGAGCTTCAAGGCCATGGCGGGGTAATACTACAGAACTTGCTATTAGCTCGAGTGTTTGAGCTAGGCGCTAAGCAGGCGACGGCAGGAGAATTCTCTTACCGCGCTTTTGATAATGATAAGCTAGATTTGGTGCAAGCTGAAGCCATCGCTGACGCTATCGATGCTACTAGTGCTGCCGCTGCAAGCAGCGCTATTCGCTCATTGAGTGGTGAGTTTTCAGATAAAATCAATCAGCTATTAGAGCAGCTTATTCACCTGCGTCTACACGTCGAGGCGGCGATAGACTTTCCTGATGAAGAGGACGTTGATTTCTTATCTGACGGGGTAATCCAAGACAAGCTTGAACAAACCCAAGCTCAAATACAGCAAGTACTAGCGACCGCTAAGCAAGGCCAAATGCTGCGAGATGGTATTCACGTAGTGTTAGCGGGCAGACCCAATGCCGGTAAATCAAGCCTGCTCAATCGCCTTGCTGGTCAAGAGCGCGCTATCGTCACCGAAGTCGCAGGCACTACGCGTGACACGCTAAGTGAGACTGTAGTACTTAATGGCTTAACCTTGCATTTGACTGATACTGCTGGTCTACGTGACACTGAAGATACGGTCGAGCGTATCGGTATTGAGCGTGCCCGTACGGCTATCATGCAAGCTGATATTTTGCTACTGGTCTATGATGTGACTCGTGATATTGAAGGCGAGAGCACTCCATTACAACTTGCAGAGCAACTGTTCGGCGAGTTACCAGAAGCTAAGCGTCTGTTGATTATTGCTAATAAAAGCGACTTATTAGCGACGTCTAGCAGCGATAGTCTATTAACAGCTGCACAAATTAAGATGCAGGATAAAGGCTATGAGCAGATCAATGTTTCATGTGAAACAGGTGCGGGTATCGAAGACTTAGTAGACGCGTTATGTGCTAAAGTGGGCTTTCATCCACCTGAGAATAGTCTTATCGCCCGTACTCGGCATCTAGACGCTTTAAGACGTACTGCTAGCTATTTATCAGAAGCTCATGAGCAACTAATAGTATTTAAGGCAGGAGAGTTAGTGGCTGAGAGCCTACGACAAGCACAAGGCAGCTTAGGTGAGATCACCGGTGAGTTTAGCGCCGATGATCTTTTGGGTAAGATATTCGGCAGCTTTTGTATTGGTAAATAAATCCGCATGGGCAGATAAGTTAACGTAACAACCATACCAGTAGCACACCATTATAATCATACTCTTTTGTGTGAAGCCGCTGTAGCTTTCAAGCAAATATAATGGCTAGAATTGGAGAGGATAAATTATGCATTGCCCTTATTGTAACGCTTCAGAGACCAAGGTGATGGACTCACGCTTAGCTGCAGAAGGGGCGCAGGTGCGTCGCCGTAGGCTCTGTAGTAGCTGTCAAGAGCGGTTTACTACCTTTGAGATGGTAGAAGTGGTGATGCCGCGTATTATCAAATCTAGTGGCAAAATAGAGCCCTATGACAATGAAAAACTACGTCGCTCTATTTTATTGCCACTGCAGAAGCGTCCGATTACCACTGATGAGCAAGAGGCGATGATTAGCCGTATCGAAAAGCGCGTCAGACAGATGGGTGAGCGTGAAATCAGTAGTAAAGTGTTGGGCGAAATTATCATGAGTGAGCTAAAAGTCTTAGACGACGTCGCTTATGTGCGTTTCGCTAGTGTCTATCGTGATTTTCAAGACATCGATGCTTTTCAGCAAGAACTGGCTAATATACGTCCTGCTGATAAAAACGATTAGTTAGCTGCTATTCTGTGACTGGCTTTACCATCAGCTTCATGTGCTTTATTCACGTGAAACACTTTTATAGGTTTAACAGCGTCATTATTTATTAACAAACTTATCAACAAGCTTGCCAATACCTTTACCTACTCCAATCACACTAAGCTTTTATTATGTCTATATCCGATCATGCGCAGCATGCCCAAGATAACTACTTTATGATGTTGGCTATTGAACAGGCTAAACAAGGACTGTACACCACTAGGCCTAACCCTGCAGTAGGCTGCGTTATAGTGCAGTCAGGGGAGATTGTTGGACAAGGCTTTCACCCAAAAGCTGGCGAGCCGCATGCCGAAGTATTCGCCTTAAGAGCAGCAGGATCGCAGGCAAAAGCAGCAACTGCTTACGTCACTTTAGAGCCTTGTAGTCATACCGGGCGTACGCCGCCTTGTGCGCTTGCGTTGATAAATGCCGGACTCAAGCGTGTCGTCATCGCCGGTCTCGATCCCAATCCTCAAGTGGCGGGACGCGGAGTATCACTGTTAGAGCAGGCAGGCATAGAGGTCACAATAGGCATATTAGAGGAGCAAGCAGAGCAGCTAAACCTTGGATTCTTAAAAGCGATGCGCACGCAACTGCCTTATGTCCGGCTAAAAATAGCGACGAGCTTAGATGGCCGTACTGCGATGGCAGATGGAGAGTCGAAATGGATAACGGGTGCTGCTGCTCGCGAAGACGTGCAAAGGCTTAGAGCGCGAAGCGGCGCCATCATTACCGGTAGTCAAACTATCATCGCCGATAACCCAAAGCTCAATGTGCGCTCATCGCAGTTAGGAGTTGATATCGGGCAAGTTCCTCAGCCTTTAGTTGTCGTGCTCGATAGGCGTCAGCGCTTAATATATGCTGCTGACTCCGCTTATGAGTTATGTCAGGAGCAACAAACGCTATATTGGCGCGAGGATGATCTACTGAGTCTGCTTAAGCATTTAGTTAGCGAATATCAGTGCTACGAAGTGTTAGTAGAAGCGGGGGCTAGTGTGGCTGGTAGTTTTCTTAATCAGCGATTGGTCGATGAGTTAGTTGTTTATCAAGCTCCTTGTGTCTTAGGGTCGCAAGCACGAGCTATGGTTGAAGTGAACCCATTGTCCTTGGCGCAGCAGCTACGCTTTCAATATACTGAGTCTAAATTAGTTGGCAGCGACTTAAAGCTGACTTTACAACCTTTATAGCAGCCCCTTAATAAGATGGGGATAAATACTACCAGCCTCACTGTTTCACATGAAACTGATGTAAAGTGTGGATAACTTATACTAGTTTGTTTC
The DNA here is from genome assembly GCF_040309765.1 of Psychrobacter sp. TB20-MNA-CIBAN-0197. Taxonomy (NCBI): domain Bacteria; kingdom Pseudomonadati; phylum Pseudomonadota; class Gammaproteobacteria; order Moraxellales; family Moraxellaceae; genus Psychrobacter; species Psychrobacter sp. TB20-MNA-CIBAN-0197. The sequence continues at coordinate 7,158 of NZ_JBEOPC010000007.1, read as the reverse complement.
ATATGAAACATTGTTTATTAAAAAATGATCATTATTTTGAAAAAAATACTAACCAAATCAATTGGTTGACTATAACTAAAAACGATTAGAAGTAAATTAGAAAACAGCACCTTTATTGTGGATAACTTCTTAAATATTCTTAGTTTCACGTGAAAATAGCTATAACCTTATTAAGTTATCCACAGCTTAGCCTTGTTATCCCCAGCATTGAAAATGATATTATTTGCTCAATTAAGGATAAATAAGTCAGTTCTATTTAATGTCATAATCTTATAGAGAAAGAGGGTCATATGTTTACAGGAATTATCGAAAGTGTTGGTCATGTCAAATCTATGCAACCTGTAGGTGGTGACATTCGCCTGACTATAGAGTCTGATGACTTAGACTTCAGTGATGTGAAATTAGGCGATTCTATAGCTTCGAACGGCATTTGTCTGACAGTAGTCGCTATGGGCAGTAATTATTATTCGGTAGATGTTTCACGTGAAACTATCGCTCGTACCGCATTAGAGTCCCTAAAACCCGGTCATATTGTCAATCTAGAAAAGGCTATGCTGCCGACAACACGGTTCGGTGGTCATATTGTCGCAGGGCACGTGGATGGTGTTGGCGTCATTAGTAAAGTAGAAAAGGACGCGCGCTCCATCTACATTGAGATCGAGATTCCAAAGGAGCTGGCGCATTATACGGCAACCAAAGGCTCAATTACGGTAGATGGTATTAGCTTAACCACTAATTTAGTCCGCGATAATATCGTCAGTTTAAACATCATTCCGCATACCGCACAAGTGACAAATATTGGCAAACATTGGCTGTTAGGGAATAAAGTAAACATCGAGGTCGATATCGTGGCACGCTATCTAGAGCGCTTAATAAACAAAGACAACCGCTCAGCGAATACTATCTCTAACCCGCAAACGAATATCACTGAGGCTTTTTTGGCAGATAATGGCTTTATGAAATAAATCGTTGCAGTACGTCTTGGAGTTTGTCTCTTTGCACCGGCTTAGTCAAAAACTCGTTCATGCCTACTTGTTGGCAGTTCACTCTATCCTCGGCGCTGTCATTAGCAGTTAAGGCGATAATAGCAATATCATCGCCTGCATCTCTGATAGCTTGCGTCGCTTCTAATCCATCCATCACCGGCATACGGCAGTCCATCAAAATAAGCGCAACCTCTTGACGATGCGTCTTTAATAAAGCGAGTGCCTGCTCACCGTTTTCTGCAACCACACTGCGATAGTTGAGCTTAGATAAAAGCTTGCAAGTGACTTTTTGATTGATTGGATTGTCTTCTACGACTAGTATCAGCGGGGTAGTAGCCTTCGTTTCAGCAAGTGTTTGTTTAACCCTTTCAGCGTTAGCTTGTTGGTCTTTAGTTGCTAGATTTTCGCTGGCGGAATTTGTTTTCTCTATTTGTAATCCTATTGGCGCTAGATCTGATATTTGCGGCGCTGCTGACTGAGACTGAGACTGAGACTGAGACAAGCGTATCAGCTCAGAGAGCATTAAGGTAATATTGATAGGTTTGTCTAAGAAGCCATCAAACTTTTCTAGCAACGCTGCAGGTATGCCGCGCTCGGGCTTCCTACTTAGCAGAATCTTTGTTGCAGTGCTATTATTAATGATTGCATCTAGGGCATTGTTAGTATCAGACGATGCTTCAGATAAGGCATCAGGCAGTGCATCATCAGGGTCAGTGTCTGAGCGATCGTCGCCAGGTATATCCTCGATTGTCTTTGAAGAGGAGCGTCGCGTAGCATTATATTCTTCATAAAACTCATAATCTAACAAGAGTATAGGCGTCAAGCTTGGCTCACTGGGCGTAAGCTCCTGCTCTAGATGAGCTAGCGTTGCTGCATTTAATTCGTTATAAACACTGATAGTCATCGACAAATAATCGCCGATACGCTGCAAGTAAGTCTCGCGTAGCGCTTGATCGACAACTGCGATTAGATGAATGCTAAGCAGGCTATGATGAAAATGATAGACCGGCTGATAGATAGGCGCGTGGCAAGGGATATACAGATCAAAAGTACTGCCGCATGCCGCTGCGCTCTCAACAGCAATGAAACCACCAAGCAGCTGCGCAAAGCTTTTTGAGATAGCCAAACCTAGCCCGGTACCACCAAACGTTTTTGTGATCTGGGGATTGGCTTGATTAAAATAGGCGAATAATTGCTGCTGCTCCGTCGCTGTCATGCCGATGCCCGTATCTTTAACCCTAAAACGAATCCACCCACAATCGCTATCCTGATTACTAACGCGACTACTAACACGAGTACTATCTTGAGTATGAGTCAAAGCGTTAGACGTAGACGTTTTAGACGCGGAGTCTGGCGCGCTGATAGCAGCGTTTGCGGTGCTGAGCTTATTCAATGGGGCTGGGTCAAGCTCAGCCACTTCTTGCATTGTTACCGCTTCTACAATGAGTGCCACATAGCCACTATCGGTAAACTTAACGGCATTGTCCATAAGGTTCAATAGTATCTGGCATAGGCGCTGGCCATCGGTCGTGATATAGCGAGGACAATGAGGCTCAAAATAGTACAACATATCGATATCTCGACGACGGCTGTTGCCTATCATCAAATCGCTAACCTGCTGTCCAAGCTTAAAGATATCAGTAGATTCGTTAAGGATATCTACTTTTCCGGCCTCTATCTTGGCCATATCGAGCATATCATTCAGCATAGTCAGCATAGAGTGACTAGACTGAGTGAGAATGGCTAAAGTCTCGCGCTGCGCGGTGGTCAAACTGTCCTTGTCTACCATGTCTAATGTACTAATAATAGCGTTTAGCGGTGTACGTAGCTCATGGCCAATGACAGATCTAAGCTCAGTAGATGATTTGGCTTGACTCTCAAGGGTGTGATTTTTTAGACGTAGATCTTCGCATTTCTTGACAAAGGAATTAACATTATTCAGCAGCGCCGTAAATCCGCGAACTTGACCATGCGCGCCGAACCAAGGAGAGAGATGCAGCTGATAAGGCTGGTTGTTCTCTAGACCATAAACCAGTAGTGTACGCGTGACGCGCTCAGCGCTAAGATCTAATAATAGTTGCTGCGTGGCTTTGTCACTACCTGTCAAAAAGTCGCTTAAACTATAACTGACTTCACTTTGAAAAACGGTAGCAAAAACCTGCTCAAAACGTGGGTTAAAAAAACTGATTTGTCCTTGCCGGGTGATCGTCAGCATAGGTAGCGGCGCGCCATCCACCAAACGCTCCAAGCGGTGTCTTAGGGTGTTGATGCGCCGATGGTCATTATGCAGCTGATACTTAATACGGCTAAGCGCATGCCCTAAGCGTAAAAATTCAGAGGTAGTCTTCTCTAATGGAAAAGGTGCTGGGGTATAGGCTTCCTTAGCATCCTCACTTAGAGTGTCAGTATAAAGTAGCAGCTGCTGCCAGTTCGCTTGACGGCGAAGCACATAAAGTAGCGCTATTATAAAAAGTACAAGAGCGGCTATCAACGGTAGCCAATAGCGGTAAGATGTCCAGTTGACATCCGGTATATGATGGCGCAAAACAAGGTAGAGCTGATACCCTCCTTTAAGGCTAATATCCGCTCTGAGCGTTTGGTTGTCTAGTTGATACAAGTTTTTTGCATTGGAGGTAGTCGCTGGAAAACTAACAGCAACAAGCGCAGTCTCATTTGGGCGCGTGTGATTATAGATATATGTCTGACCTGAGGGCAGCATAAAAATCAGCTGATAACTGATGTCTTGGAAATAAGGCTTTTTTAGTATGTTTTCGACATCGTCATTGGTTATCGCTGCATGTTCAGTCACGTCATACTGCAAATTATTAAAAATATCCAGACTACGTCTCTCGCTATGATGCCTAAGCTCCATATAAAGCGCTGCATAATACGAAGACAATAGGATCACTAAGGTCAAAGTATAAAAGAGCAGTAGGCGTTTTAGAGACTGAAAATTTTGCATAAGATTATAATCCTATGCTTGCAAAAAAAGGCAAGCGGATACAGTGATCACTAGAGTCTGAGAGTTAGAGCGGGCTACAAATTTGCAGCATGTTTTTTGCGTTAAAACCTTAGGGTTATTATTTGCTATGCTAAGACCACTATTATAATAGCAAGAAATTTGTAGATAACCTCATCTTAATCATCAGCATGACGCTCAAGGTGCTTAGTCCCTTGCTAACAGACATGGCACAAGCCCTCAAACTCACTTATAATATGACAAACTATAATATCATGTTTACCAGTAGCCGATAGTTAGGGCTTAGTACTGGCAAAAGCTATAAGAATTATAAGGAAAAGAATGACTGCTACTGACGATACATTGATGAATGACGCTGATACTGGTTTACCACTCTCTACAGCTAAAAGACGTGTGGTGTTTGCTGGCACCCCTGAATTTGCAGCGACTAGCCTACAGGCGCTTATTGCACAGCAAGAGTCGCTAGGTATAGAGATTGTTGCGGTCTATACTCAGCCCGATCGCAAAGCAGGACGCGGTCAAAAACTCAGTACTTCGGCAGTCAAGCAAGTGGCTATAGATAACGATATCGTAGTTGAGCAGCCTGCTACTTTCAAGAAGTCTAGCGCCGAGGGCATGGCCGCTCGGCAAACCCTGCGTACCTACCAGCCTGATGTAATGATTGTCGCCGCTTATGGACTTATTTTACCGATTGGTGTGTTAAAGACGCCGGCTTTAGGCTGCTTAAATATTCATGCGTCATTACTGCCACGATGGCGCGGGGCTGCGCCCATTCATCGCGCGCTACTCGCTGGGGATGAAGAGACAGGCATTACCATTATGCAGATGGACAAGGGACTTGATACCGGTGATATGCTCTATAAAGTGAGCACTGAGATTACTGAAGACGATAGCGCGGCAAGCTTACACGACAAGCTGGCAGACTTAGGCGCTCAGGCGATCATCACCGTCATGCAAGACTTAGAGAGTTATCAGGCCAAAGCCATCAAGCAAAATGATGCCGAGGCCAATTATGCCGAAAAATTAGTCAAGTCAGAAGGTGAGATTGATTGGGCGCAGTCGGCGGCGACTATTGAGCGGCAGATACGCGGGTTAAATCCTTGGCCAGGTACTTATACCTTTTTGCAGGGTCAGCGAGTCAAGATTCTAGCCAGTTTGCCTGTCAATGAGACGCAGCCTACAGATAAACCTGCTGGTACTGTCATTAGTGTTGGCCGCAAGGCTATCTTAGTCGCTTGTGGAAAACAGGATGATCAAACACAAGCAGGGACTCTAGCGATTACTCAGCTACAGTTTGCCGGTAGCAAGCCTGTCAGCGCCGAGCAAGTCTGCCATGGCAATCAATTAGACGATGGCGATCGATTCACCGCCAATCCTGATCAGTGATAACAGCTGAACAGTAATAACAGCTAGTCAATAACAAAGATCGGCAAACTCTAGCCAAACATGACGCTACTAATCAAACGTCAAGGAAATAAAACTTAATGAGACAACCGTCAACAGCGTCTAACCCCAATAGTAAAACTCCCAAACCTTCAAGTAATCTAAAAATGGTCGGTAGCGTGCGCGTACGTGTCATTCGTACTTTGCTTGCCATCCAAAACGGTCAGTCACTCTCAAGCGTACTCGACCCTCTACTGAACAGCTTGTACGAAGGCGATAAAGGCTTTGCCCATGCACTACTATTGACCACTTTGCGCCAGTGGTTTGCGCTTGAGCGTCTGCTCGATAGCCTAGCGGATAATCCTATCGATGAGATCGAGGTGCGTACGACTATCCTAGTGGGGCTGACGCAGCTGCTGTATCTAGAAGTCGCTGATCATGCCGCTATCCACGAAACGGTTGAATCGGTTAAGGAGATTGAGTTTGCGCACGCAAGCGGCCTGACCAATGCTATCTTGCGCAAAGTCGCTAAGAACCCGAGCAAGTTCCGTAAAAAGTGCGACAAAAAACACAGCCTGCCAAACTGGTTGGCCTATCAGCTTAAGCAAGATTGGTCTGAGCATTACGATGAGCTGATGCGAGGTCTACGCCAGCCTGCACCGATGTTCTTGCGAGTAAATACGGTTGATGCTTCAGTAAGTGACTACCAAAAAACGCTACAGCAAGCCGATATCAGCGCTGAATGGGTAGAGGTGAAAACAGGTCTGTCACTATCACAAGCTACTGATAATAAGGATAGAGTAAACACAGTCATTGATCATCAAGCGCTGCGCTTAGAGCAGAGCAGAGCAGTCAGCGGTTTACCTAGTTTTGCTGAAGGCGGCTTGAGTATTCAAGATCTATACGCTCAGCTAGCCGCGCCTATTATCCAACAAGCGCTTGTGCATAAAGAAGCTACTGAGGCGAGTGTAGGCGAGAACAGGGCGGTGTCTAAGCTTACGCTATTAGATGCTTGCGCCGCTCCCGGTGGTAAGCTGGCCCACTGGCTTGAGCTATTAAATAGTGAAGATGGGTCAGCATTGTTTCATGTGAAACAAGATAAGGCTGACGATGCTAATATCAAGCTAGTCGCTATTGATAATGAAGCACCGCGTATAGAGCGCATTCACGATAACTTGCAGCGCTTAAAACTTGAGCAAGCCAATAATAGTATCGATCTAGATATTGTCTGTGCGGATGCGACGCGTTGGCAATTGGCTGAAAAGGGCTTTGATAAGTTAGCAGTGTTTGACGCTATTCTTTTAGACGCGCCGTGCACTGCGACTGGGGTCATCCGTCGCCATCCTGATATCAGTATTTTGCGTAGTGAAGAAGACATCGAGCAAACCGCTGCGTTGCAGGCGGATATTTTGCATAATCTGTGGCCACAGCTCAAAGTCGGTGGTTATTTACTTTATGTGACTTGCTCGATATTGAAGCAAGAAAACACGCTACAAATGCAGGATTTTTTAAGCAAAAATAACGATGCGACAGCTATCGAGTTTACCGATGACAGCAATTGGGGCATTGAGCAGGACATCGGCCGTCAGTGCTTGCCGATAGATAGCACAGGCGGGGATGGCTTTTATTATGCGTTGTTGCAAAAAATAGCTAAGTAAACGTGCTTTAAATTACAGATGGATAATCGTGATTTGCGTCAGCCTACAAAAGCCATTGGCAAATTAGTAGTTTAATTAGGGCGTGTTGAACATTCGACCATGGCACTGACAGAGACTATTTTTTAGGCGATTTGCAGATAAAAATGGTAAG
>NZ_JBEOPC010000006.1:0-117420 GCF_040309765.1 Psychrobacter sp. TB20-MNA-CIBAN-0197 | reverse complement strand
AACGCTCCGATAGAAAGCTTCTGGGGCACATTAAAGAATGAGCTGGTATATCATCAAGACTATAAAACAAGGTTCACAGCCATCAATGATATTATCAGTTATATCGAGCTGTACTACAATCAGACGAGGATTCAAAAGGGTTTGGGCTATCAATCGCCAAGACAGGTGTGGTTTGATTATTATCGTCAGGCTGCGTAATTAAAATCTCCCAAGTTTATGTGTACGGATTTGACGGCAGGGGTCAGATCATGGCGTGGGAATTTAAAAATTTAGAAAAAAACAATGAGGTGATGAATCTCAAACCTGAATTTGTCATGGTTGTGAGTCATGCCAGACTCAAAGTCAAGGCTGCTTTAGACGGGTTGGGTATTACTTGGTTACCCAAAGCAATGGTTGAATCAGAGTTGATCAATGGTGAGCTTGTGACAATACTAGAGGACTGGGATATAAGTTATTCAGGTTACTATATGTATTATCCTGCTCGACGAGAGTCTTCGCTACTGTTTAGACTTTTAATCGACGCATTACGTTGATATCAAATTAATATAGGGCAAACGGATGCTTATATTAAAGTACCTTGCCTTTTAATATAAGACTTACTTACCAGGTTCATGAACTATGTTTCAAGATTCATGTGAAAATAGGTTCAAAAACAATATAAAACCATTAGTTCATGAACTTACTTTTTTTATATTTAAAAAAATATATTTAAGTTATTGATTTAAGTACATATTTTTTATATTACTATTAGTGAACTGAACTCTAGGTAAACATAAGTTAAATAAACTGTATTAGAGCGCGGCTCAGTCTAGTATTTAACTTATTATTCTTGAATAGCTCTTAAAGCTCATCAATCTACCATAGTTCCTATCATCACTAAATAATATGACTCTACCCTTGATGAATAAATAATTTGGATAGATTCGTAAAAATAACTTTGTGACGTTTTCACAGCAGCGTCACCGCTCAATTAAATCATGCTACTTTAGTATTTAAGGCAGTGCTTATTTTGCTCTAGGCTTAGTCGATTTTTTAGCCCTCAAGCGATAACATGTTCATAATCAGCTTTATCAGTGTCTCTTTTTGATCGGGATTCGACTCTGCTACTAGCAAGGTTAAAGCCGCAAGCCCGGTATTATTGATGACCATATCGCCTTCATCGTTGAGCAACCTACCATTACGATGCAAAAAATCAACGAACAAAAAAGCGCCGCTGCGCTTATTACCATCGGTAAAAGGATGGTTTTTGACCATAAAATACAATAAGTGCGCCGCTTTGCTTTCAATCGTTGGATACGCAGGTTCGCTAAATACCGTTTGCTGCAAGTTAGCTAGCACACTATCTAAACCGTCACCACGAGGTCTAGCAAATAATTCAGTGGCTTCACCACGAGATATCAGCTGAGCCTTTAGATCATTTAATGCTGTCATGGCCTCGTGAGTGGTTGGCAAGACGCCACCCGCCTGCCCTGCTGGATCGTCTAATAAGCCCTCATCATAGCGCTGTAGCCATAAAAAGGTCTGAGTATAACGGCTGATGATTTCGATCAGTCCGCGCCCTTCATCCGTCTTTAATTCAGGACTTTGGGCGGTTTTTTTAATTAAAGCCAATGCTTGTTGTAATTCACTAGAGTTTTTATCAAACCTTTGTTTGTTTAGCGTGTAACCTTGCACTAAATATTCACGCAGACGCTGAGTGGCCCAAATACGAAACTGAGTGCCTTTTTTCGAGTTAACACGATAACCTACAGAGATAATCGCATCTAGATTATAAAAGCGAATTTTTCGACGTACTTGACGCTTACCTTCTTGTCGAACTACCGAGGATTCCTCGGTAGTTGCTTCTTGGTTAAGCTCGCCTTCGTTATAGATGTTTTTTAGGTGCAGACTGATAGTATCCGTATCTTTTCCAAACAACGCTGCTAATTGAGCTTGTGAAAGCCATAAAGTATCATTCTCTAAACGAATCTCTATTGCAGATTGTCCATCAGCTGCTTGGTAGATCTCTATCTTTGCTTGGTTATTATCTATATTACTGTTATCTATGCGATCGTTGGTTGTCATTGTTATCCCTTTCAAGATAAGGCTCTATGAATTAGGCAGGCTTTAAGCTATTAATATGCATTCTAACCACACAGTATCAGTTTTAAATTGAGTCAGCACTATGACATATAAAAAAAAGACCACAACGCTAAGCTGTAGTCTTTTTTTATATCAACACAAACTATTAAAAATATGATGGCTTAGACGGTATCTGTCGCCCTTGACGACAATCTGCCAACATGCCACGCTCTATAATAAACTCAATGATCTCTGCCACGTCAATGACGTAGATGGTCAAATCTGATAGCTCAGGGCTAAAAGTCGCCGCTAAGTTCATTGAGGCATTATACCACTAATCTATCTAAACGAGCTCTATTAGTAATCACTCTCCCGATACAAGGTAGTTTGTGCTTCCTTGGTAAAGTCTTCATAGCTGACGCTAGCGGACTCCTCATTCTGCAAAACTTGCCCTTCAGCTACCTCTTGTTTGGGTGTTAATGGCGGCTTAGTGACTGACGGACCTTTGTCCTCTTCACTATCAATACTAGCAGTAGCGTTTTGGACAGCAGTAGCGTTCGAGCTCTCACTTTCATCAGCATCACTAGCCAGCTCAGTCTTTTGCTCTGGCAGGATTACTTGGTTATCTTCGTCTGAGCTGCTAGAGGGTGTCACAGTAGCATGGTTATCGGCAACGCTCTGTTTAATAGAGGGTTGATCCTCAGCGGCCGCTATATTTTCGCTAGTCGATGAGCTATTGCTGGTCATTAAACTAAAAATACCGGCAATCACGACCAACAAAATTAAAACGACCCCAGCAGCAATAATTTTTACCTTAACGCCCTTTTTAGTCGTGTCGTTAGGGTGGTTTTGGGTTTGCTGCAATAATAAAGCAGGTGTTTGTAATATTAAAATCTAATAAGCGCTGTCACGGTATACTACCGTCTGTGATGCAGCATTTGTATTTACGAATATAGAGTTTTAAAGGAGTTTTCATGGATTTAAAACAGCTTAAGGCGTTTATTGCCATTGCTGAGTTACGAAGCTTTAGTGCGGCTGCAAAAGTCACCGGAATATCGCAACCAAGTCTTAGCCGATTACTTAAGCAGCTAGAGACAGATATGAATGTCGACTTAATTGATCGCTACCACAGACCGCTGCAGCTAACGACTGCAGGTTTATTTTTCTATGACAAGATAGATGCTTTGTTGACAGAGCTTGATGCCATTACGCATATGACCCAGCGCCTGTCTGCTCCTAGTAAAGGCTTGAATATAGGCTTTGTACCTTCTGTGCTTTATGGCCTATTGCCTGAGGTCATTGCAACCTTTAAGCAGCAAAACGCTGATATTGAGGTTAATCTCAAGGACATTAGCTCTTATCAGCAGATAGAGGCACTGAAGTCTGGTGAGATTGATGTGGGTTTTGGGCGCTTTGCTCATCAAGATCCGTGGATACAGCAAATACTACTGCGCCATGAGCGCTACCTTGTCGCACTGCCAAAAGCGCATCCGCTAGCTGATGTCAAAGAACAGCGCTTACTGGATTTGGCCAATAGTCGCTTGATTCTTTATCATCAAACTCACCTGCCTGGCCTTATTAATACTGACTCTATTGCTGCTGATATGAGTACGAGCGCTCGAGATAAACGTACAAAACAGACCCCCAAACCCGAGGCAGCCTCGGTTACGGATTCAGTTACTGAGCCTTTACTATACTTATTTGCCCAGCACGGAATTACCCCGCTTAGAACCAGTAAAGTGAGTGATCTACAAGTGGCACTTGGCCTTGTCGCTGCAGGAGAAGGTATCACCTTAGTGCCTGCAAGCCTACAAGTGATGCGCACTAAACAGATCAGCTATCAGCGCTTGATCCATGAAAACGTCACCTCCCCTATTTACTTACATACGCTAAAAGACTTTATTCACCCAAAAGTAAATGACCTACTCACTGCTATCTATGAGATCTACGAGCAGCGCGGTATCACTTATCGGCGTCAGCAGTTTGTCTAAGGTAAGCTAATAGTTATTATTCGCAAACCTACTAGGTGTGCTAAAGTCACCAAAAAATTTTCGCACCATTAAGAGCGCTATATTCTCTTCCGCTATTTTTAATAATGATCATTTTAACTTTGTGGGCGAGCTATCACAGGTCAGTGATAGCTCGCCTGATGTAAACTGAGGTATCTATGACCACACAACGAATAAATGACCCGGATATAAATAGCCAAAATGATGGCCACGCGCCTGCAGGTTTTAGTTGGCGCATTTTTGGTCCAGGTATATTGATGGCGACAGCGGCTATCGGCGGCTCGCATCTGATCTCATCGACGCAGGCAGGCGCGCTATATGGCTGGCAGTTGGCGATCATGATTGTCTTAGCTAATGTCTTTAAGTATCCGTTTTTTCGCTTCGGCACTGACTATGTCTACGATACCGGCGAGAGTCTGATAGCAGGCTATGCCAAGCGCTCAAAAGCCTATCTTTGGATCTACTTTATCCTCTCAATCTTATCCGCCATCATTAGTACCGGTGCGGTGTCTTTGATAGCCGCGGTGATTTTAGGATTTATGCTGCCTGCCTCAATTGGGCTCTCAACAATTAGCTTGTCGCTCATTATCGTCGCAGTCTCGTGGTTATTTTTGATTGCTGGTCATTACAAGTTGCTCGATGGCGTGACCAAGTGGATTATGATTGCGCTGACCGCAGCTACAGTCGTTGCCGTACTTATCGCTGCTGGTAAGCCTACGGTAATGACTGCTGACTTCGTTGCCGCTTCGCCTTGGAATCTAGCGACTCTAGGTTTTATCGTCGCGCTTATGGGCTGGATGCCAGCGCCATTAGAGTTTGCCGCTATTACCTCAATGTGGACCTCAGCGAAAAGAAAGACGGAACACACCACCCATCGTCAAGGCCTATTGGACTTCAATGTGGGCTATGCGGTTTCGGCGATTTTGGCTTTATTCTTTTTATCGTTAGGTGTCTTTGTACAATATGGCTCTGGTCAAGAGATTGAGCTGGTTGGCGGCGCTTATATCGGTCAGCTGATCAGTATGTATACCAACACTATTGGTGAGTGGTCGCGTTTATTAGTCGCTTTTGTCGCCTTCATGTGTATGTTTGGCACGACGATTACTTGCGCTGATGGCTATGGCCGTGCCAATGCTGAATGTTGGCGACTGCTTAAAGGTCAAAGCGAGATCAGTAAAAAACAAGTCGCCTTTTGGACCACTTATGCTATCGGCGGCGGCTTGGTGATTATTACCTTTTTTACGGGTCAGCTTGGCGCAATGCTTAAGTTTGCCATGATATCCGCGTTTGTCTCTGCGCCTATCTTTGGTTGGCTGAACTACTCTTTAGTGCGTAAACATCAAAAGCTCTCCGCTGGCATGAATGCTTTATCAATTGCCGGTTTACTGTTCCTTGGCGGCTTTGCGCTCCTATTCTTGGCTAATCTGTTTGGTCTGCTCGGTTAGTCTCTTCTCACTATGAGATAAAGTGCTAATTATTGTTTACGATTCTACGTTACTATCTAAAGCCCTACTACTTAAAGCCCTCTTAGCTTCGCTATGAGGGCTTTTTTGCTGACTATGGAAAGTACTAGCGATAGCTTATCTCGCAGTATAAAAACCACATTGACAGTATCGATATAATTGTAACTAAATGTAACATTGGAGCGTTCGATTAATCCATCTTGCAAAGTAACTTGAATACTATAATGAGGTAATTGGTAATAATATGAATATAATTATTCAAAAAATAAATAGTTTTAATTATTATAAATTATTATTTCATTATAATTTAACTACCTACTGTATTTCTCACTTTGCAATATCAGTGATTGAGTGTACTCTTAAGCAATAAATCATATCGCACACTTATATTTAACCCTTAATATTCAGACTGCTTACGTTAAATCATCTCTTTTATGCAAGGATTCTCACATGAGCTCATCAGCTGGCGCACGCTTTCGTAGTGCAATGCAACAACAAAACGCCAATGACCTGCCTTTACAAATCGCTGGTACTATCAATGCTTACACTGCCATGATGGCCACCCAAGTCGGTCATAAGGCTATTTATCTCTCTGGGGCTGGCGTGGCGAATGCCTCTTTTGGCCTGCCCGATTTGGGCATGACCAGCCTTGACAATGTACTAGAAGACGCGCGCCGTATCACTGATGCTGTTGACACGCCGCTCTTAGTAGACATCGATACCGGTTTTGGCGGGGCCTTTAATATCTCGCAAACCATCAAAAAGATGGAAAAAGCAGGTGTGGCAGCGGTACATATCGAAGATCAAGTCGCGCAAAAGCGCTGCGGTCACCGCCCGAACAAGGAGATTGTCAGCATCTCAGAGATGGTCGATCGTCTAAAGGCCGCTATGGATGCCAAGACCGATCCTGACTTTGTGGTGATGGCGCGTACCGATGCCTTATCAGTCGAAGGTTTGGACGCCGCAGTAGAGCGCGCCGTTGCCTTCGCTGAGGCTGGCGCGGATATGATTTTCGCCGAAGCCTTGACCGATATCGAGATGTATCGTAAGTTTACCGATGTATTAGACATTCCTGTCCTTGCCAATATGACAGAGTTTGGTCAAACCGATCTATATACCACCGAGCAGCTGTACGGTGTCGGTGTCGATATGGTGCTCTATCCTTTATCGGCATTTCGAGCGATGAATAAAGCGGCGCTCAATGTCTATCAGCACCTATTGGACGATGGCACGCAAGAACAGGTTGTCGATACAATGCAGACACGCATGGAGCTATACGACTTTTTGAATTATCATGAGTTTGAGCAAACACTAGATAAATTGTTTGCTGATAATAAGTAATATAGCTGTTGATACTCACCAAACTTTAGGGTCTCTATGTCAGTTGTTATTCATATTAATAAGCAAATCTTATCCAAAGTCTCATTAGGCTGCGCTTTAGCTGCTGCGGTATTTATGACCGGCTGTAATGATACTGCTACCACTGAGACGGTGGAAGGCGTCGATACGGTCAACGATACGGCCGTCGTCGCTAGTGAGGATGTCGATACTAATTCTAGTGCTAGTGCTAGCGCTGATTCAGATGAGCTGGTCATGACGACGATAACGCTAGATACCGTCGATCAGATGTTATTTGTACCGCTACTTACCAATGGTGAGCTGAGCCAAGAGCAAGTCAGCTGTCTTGAAGCTCGAGATAAAGATTTGGGTAAGTCGGAGGTCGATGCCTTTTATAAAAGCAAATTTAGCGATGCTGAGCTTGCGTCATTAAACGAGTTTTATGCTTCAGATGTCGGTCAAAAGCTACTAGACTTCGGTAATGAGCAGCTCCTAATTATGAATGGCCAACAGGTCGCTGAACCTATGCCTGATCCTACTCCTGAAGAGATGGCTGAGATTCAGGCCTTTATGGAGTCGCCACTAGGCGTTAAGTATATGGAAGTCAATAATGCTGAGGGCGCTGGCAGTGCCATGGAAGTAATAAACGCCCCTATTAACGCCGAATTTAAGCGTTGTAACATCGATATAGAGCTATAAGTTTTTAGTGAAGCAAATTCGTTTATTTTATGAGTATAATTTTTTATTTAGTTATCAAGTTCAACCCCCAAAGCCACCAAAAGGAATTTAATCATGGCAGCACAAAACCAATCTGGAAAAGTATTATCAGGCGCAGGTCTACGCGGTCAAGTCGCAGGCAAGACAGCGCTCTCAACCGTTGGTAAGTCAGGTTCTGGCCTGACGTATCGCGGTTATGATGTCTCAGAGCTTGCAGATAAGTGTGTCTTTGAAGAGGTCGCCTATCTACTACTTTATGGCAATTTGCCGACTCAAAGCGAGCTTGATGACTATCAGGCCAAACTCAAAAAACTTCGTGGCCTGCCGCAGCCGCTAAAAGATGTGCTTGAGCGCATTCCAAAGGACGCGCACCCGATGGATGTGCTGCGTACTGGCTGCTCGATGCTCGGTAACCTTGAGATGGAAACCGACTTTGAGCAGCAAAATGATAAAACCGATCGCATGCTGGCGGT
This sequence comes from Psychrobacter sp. TB20-MNA-CIBAN-0197, assembly GCF_040309765.1. Classification (NCBI taxonomy): domain Bacteria; kingdom Pseudomonadati; phylum Pseudomonadota; class Gammaproteobacteria; order Moraxellales; family Moraxellaceae; genus Psychrobacter; species Psychrobacter sp. TB20-MNA-CIBAN-0197. Next base: position 109,359 of record NZ_JBEOPC010000006.1, on the reverse strand, counting down.
GTTCCCATCTATCATTAACTACTGGTACCGTTTCACGCACGACAATGAGCGTATCGAAACGGAAACTGATGACGATACAATCGGCGGTCACTTCCTGCATCTGCTTAAGGGTGAAAAACCAAACGAGCTGCATACTAAGGTGATGAACGTCTCGCTTATTCTTTATGCTGAGCACGAGTTCAACGCGTCCACCTTTACTGCTCGCGTTTGCGCCTCAACTCTATCTGATATTCACTCTTGTATTACCGGCGCGATTGGCTCACTACGTGGTCATCTGCATGGCGGCGCGAATGAAGCAGCGATGGATATGATCGAGGGCTTTAGCTCACCTGATGAAGCCGAGAAAGAGATGATGGCGATGCTCGAGCGTAAAGATAAGATTATGGGCTTTGGTCATGCGATCTACAGCGAGTCTGATCCGCGTAACGTGGTCATCAAAGGCTGGGCTGAGAAACTAGCTGCTGATGTTGGCGATACGGTATTGTATCCCGTATCGGTACGCTGTGAAGAAGTGATGTGGCGCGAGAAAAAACTATTCTGTAATGCTGATTTTTTCCATGCGTCTGCTTATCACTTCATGGGTATCCCAACTAAATTATTCACACCGATCTTTGTGTGCTCGCGCCTAACTGGCTGGGCGTCTCATGTCTTTGAACAGCGCGCGAATAACCGTATTATTCGCCCAAGCGCGGAATATACCGGTGAAGAGCTGCGTCCAGTGCCTGATATCAACGCTCGTTAATCTGTATAGCGTTTATTTTAAAGAATAGGTTTGTAAGGTGGGTTAGCAAAGCGTAACCCACCGATCTGATTAGCGCACCCTACAACTTATTTCAATTCAATTTTTCCTACCCTTTATTTAGCAAAGTTTATGTTAATTGAATCCTGTCACAGGAATAATTTTTGCTAAGTAAATTATTTTTTATACCTACTCTCAACCCATCTCACTTATAAAGGAAAGCCCGCCATGAGCGATGATAGCAAGCAGCCTTTAACGCAAGTTAATCCGCAAACCATGAATAATGAGTATAAAAAACCATTACCAGCTTTGGATGGAAGCAGTACTGACCTGCACTATTTCGATGTCGAGCAAGCAGTTAATGAGATTGAGCCAGGCGCTTATGCCAAACTGCCGTTTAGCTCAAAGGTATTATGCGAAAACCTCGTGCGCCGCTGCCCGCCTGAGGATTTGACCGAAGCACTGTCACAGCATATCTACCGTAAGCAAGAGGTTGATTTCCCATGGTATCCTGCCCGCGTGGTTTGCCACGACATCTTAGGGCAGACTGCGTTTGTTGATCTTGCAGGACTGCGTGATGCTATCGCAGCGGAAGGCGGTGATCCTGCCAAAGTGAACCCCATCGTACCGACACAATTGATCGTCGATCACTCGCTAGCGGTTGAGCACGCAGGCTTTGAAGAAAACGCTTTTGAGAAAAACCGCGCCATCGAAGAGCGCCGTAACGAAGACCGTTTTCACTTTATCAACTGGTGTCAATACGCCTTTGATAACGTCAACGTCGTACCGCCTGGTAACGGCATCATGCACCAAATCAACTTAGAGAAAATGTCGCCAGTGGTACAAGTGGTCGCGGATCAAGACGGCGATGCCATCACATTCCCTGATACCTTGGTCGGTACCGATAGTCACACCCCGATGGTCGATGCGCTTGGCGTTATCTCTATCGGTGTCGGCGGGCTAGAGGCCGAAAGCGTGATGTTGGGCAATCCCTCATACATGCGCTTGCCAGATATCATCGGTGTCGAGCTGACAGGTAAACTACAAGAAGGCATCACTGGTACCGATTTAGTACTGGCGATGACCGAGTTTTTACGCACTGAGGGCGTGGTGTCATCTTATTTAGAGTTCTTTGGTGAAGGTGCACGAAACCTAACGGTTGGTGATCGCGCCTCCATCTCTAATATGACCCCTGAATATGGCGCTACTGCTGCGATGTTCTCTATCGATGAGCAAACCATTGATTATCTGCGTCTCACCGGACGCTCAGAGCAGCAAATTAAAATCGTTGAAGCTTATGCCAAACAAGTTGGCCTCTGGGCTGATGGCCTAAAAGATGCTGAATATGATCGTGTGCTGCATTTTGATTTATCAAAAGTGGTGCGTAATATCGCTGGTCCTTCACGTCCCCATGCGCGTGTGTCAACGACAGACCTTGTCAAGGAAGGCATCGCCCACGGTGAAAATGAAAAACTACCAGAACCAAAAGATGGCCAGATGCCAGATGGCGCAGTCATTATCGCTGCTATTACTAGCTGTACTAACACCTCAAACCCGCGCAACATGGTGGCCGCTGGTATCGTCGCCCGTAACGCCGTGGAAAAAGGCCTTATTCGTAAGCCTTGGGTCAAGTCGTCACTCGCGCCAGGCTCAAAAGCCGTTAAGCTGTATTTAGAAGAAGCCAACCTATTGCCCGAGCTACAAAAACTGGGTTTTGATGTGGTTGCCTTTGCTTGTACCACTTGTAATGGTATGAGCGGTGCGCTCGACCCAGAGATCGAGCAAGAGATCATCGAGCGCGATTTGTTTAGTACCGCCGTATTATCAGGTAACCGTAACTTTGATGGTCGTATCCATCCGTATGCCAAGCAAGCGTTCCTCGCCTCGCCGCCTTTGGTTGTGGCGTATGCTATCGCTGGTAATATCCGTTTTGATATCGAAAAAGACTCACTCGGCAAAGACCAAGATGGCAACGATGTATATCTAAAAGACATCTGGTTTGAGGATAGCGAAGTCGATGCTATCGTGGCTAAAGCTGTCAAACCTGAGCAGTATAATGCCGTCTATATCCCAATGTTTGATGAAGCCAAAGCACAGGCAGGTCGTAATGAAGCATCGGTCATCGATCCTCAGTACGACTGGCGTGAGATGAGCACTTATATCCGCCGTCCGCCTTATTGGGAAGGCAAGATGGCGGCGATGAACCGTCTTAAAGGCTTACGTCCACTAGCGGTACTTGGTGACAACATCACCACCGACCATATGTCACCATCTAATGCGATTATGGGCGACTCTGCGGCTGGCGAGTATCTCGATACTATGGGTCTGCCAGCGGAAGACTATAACTCATACGCCACGCACCGCGGCGATCACTTAACCGCGCAGCGTGCCACTTTTGCCAATCCAAAACTGCTCAATGAGATGGTACGTGACGAAGACGGCAACGTCATTCAAGGGTCACTCGCTCGCGTAGAGCCAGAAGGTCAAGTCATGCGTATGTGGGAGGCGATCGAGACGTATATGAATCGTGACCAACCGCTGATCATCATCGCAGGTGATGGCTATGGTCAAGGCTCAAGCCGTGACTGGGCTGCCAAGGGCGTGCGTCTTGCTGGTGTGGAAGTCGTCGTCGCCGAAGATTTTGAGCGTATTCATCGTCAAAACCTCGTCGGTATGGGCGCTCTTCCTGTACAGTTCAAACAAGGCACCAACCGTGAGACGCTAAATATCGATGGCAGCGAAGTGTTTGATCTCGAAGGTGAAGTATCGGCGGGCGGCGAGATGACACTGGTGATTCATCGCAAAGACGGCACAGTCGATAAAGCGCCCGTTATCTGCCGTTTAGATACCGCTGATGAAGTGAAAATGTATAACTCTGGCGGTATGCTGCAGCGCTTTGCCAAAGAGTTCTTAGCGGGTGAAGTGGCCTAAGCGTTTTGAGCGTTTAAGGTTTAGCTTGTAAGTTATAAATAACCGATGTTGTATAGAGTGTCTATATGGCATCGGTTTTTTTGTAATTATTGATATACTTTTATAAATAGCGTAACATGTACAATAAATAGTACAACTATTGGAGTTTATCATGAGAGTAATTAGTTTTTCAGAAGCGAGAAAGCATTTAAAGTCGGTTTTAGACACCGTTAATGACGATGCCAATGCCACTATAGTGACTCGCCGTGATGCAGATGATGCTGTGGTCATGTCCCTTGATTACTACAACAGCTTGATGGAAACCGTCTATTTATTGAAATCTCCTGCTAATGCAGCTCACTTAGCAAAATCAATTGCGCAGTATCAAGCTGGCAAGACGGCAGTGCGTGATTTAATAGATAATGAAGATGTGGAGGACGCTGATAGTTATTCAAGCGATGAAACCGATGCTGAAGATGCTTAATACTACTGCGAGTAAAAGCTATGAATGAACAGCTAGCATGGACGGATGCCGCTTGGAAAGATTATCTATATTGGCAAACGCAAGATAAAAAAACCCTTAAACGCATCAATAAGTTAATCACAGAGTGTAAACGCAATCCATTTGAGGGCATCGGCAAGCCCGAACCTTTAAAAGAAAATCTATCAGGATTTTGGTCTAGGCGTATCGATGATTCTAACCGTCTAGTATACGCAGTTGATGATAACTATCTGACTATTATTTCTTGTCGCTATCATTATTAACTTTTTAAATCTATCCAAACTTAAAAGGTGTAACCTGACCTATTTCAATCTCTGTTTGAGCGATTAATAATTGACGTATGAACTCATAAGACAAATCAGGGTTATCTTGCATTATCTGATTAATTTTTGCCGAATTATCACTTTGTTCTTTTCCTAAATTCATAACAACCTCTATTTCAATTAGTCTTGATCACTCTATACTACCTAAAACTATAAACAAGTCATAAATATATAAAGGACTCTCAAAAATGACCAAACCAAAATTCGCCCCGCAAATCTCCGTCCCTGCCACCTATATGCGCGGCGGCACTTCAAAAGGCACGTTTTTTAAATTATCCGACTTACCTGAGCGTTGCCAAGTTGCAGGCTCGCCGCGTGATAATTTCTTACTACGTGTTATCGGCAGCCCAGATCCTTATGGCAAGCAAATCGACGGCTTAGGTAATGGTAGCTCTAGTACGTCAAAAACGGTGATTTTGTCTGAAGCAAAACAAGCTGATCATGACGTTAATTATCTATTTGGACAAGTTAATATCGCAAAGCCCATGATTGATTGGGCAGGTAACTGCGGTAACTTAACTGCAGCTGTCGGTGCCTGTGCCATTAATATGGGTCTAGTTGATGCCGACAAAATTGCTAATAGTATCGATGACAATGCTGAAAGCGGGATTTGTGAAGTGCGTATTTGGCAAGAAAATATTGGCAAGACCATCATTGCTCATGTGCCTATATACAAAGACGCAGATGGCAAGGTGCAAGTACAAGAAACCGGCGACTTTGAGCTTGATGGCGTGACCTTCCCTGCCGCTGAGGTCAAAATTGAATTTATCGATCCGGTTGACTCATCCAGTGATATGTTCCCGACCAACAACCTCGTCGATGACTTTGATGTCTCTGGTTGTGGCCTCGATAAGGACAGCGTCAAAGCGACCTTTATCAGCGCCGGCATCCCAACTATCTTTATGAAGGCAGAAGACCTAGGCTTTAGCGGTACAGAATTACAAGGCGATATTAATAGTAATGAAGCACTATTAGCCAAGTTGGAAAAAATACGTGCGCGTGGCGGCGTGGCGATGGGATTGTTTAAAGATGAGAGTGAGGCACAAGCGAGCCAACATATTCCCAAAATTGCGTGGGTCGCTCCTGCGCAAAGTTATACCGCGTCTAGTGGCAAAGAAGTTAAGGCAAATGATATCGATTTAGTGGTACGCGCGATGAGTATGGGGCAGCTGCATCATGCGATGATGGGTACCGCAGCGGTAGCCATTGCGGCAGCGGCCACCACGCAAGGGACATTGGTCAATGAGGCGGCTGGCGGTAGCGAGCTGTCCGAGGTGCGTTTTGGTCATCCATCAGGGACATTGCTCGTCGGTGGAAAAACCGAACTGGTTGATGGGCGCTGGCAAGCCAAAAAAGTGTCGATGAGTCGTTCAGCAAGGCGTATCATCGTTGGTGAGGTTTTTGTGCCAGCGGATGCGTTTTGATAGGCTACAGACTACTGTTAAATAAAGCATAGAGCGACACCTATATGCCAACCTCTCCCCAGTTTCGCCGCGTGATGTTAGACAAAAAGCCGCCAGTCAAAAAGACTGAGCGGCGCGCTTTATTGTGGAATATCCTCAAAAAGCTGGCGGTGTTTGCCGCGCCTTATAAGCTTTTAATCATTGCCACGCTGATCTTGACCGTACTTGGTTCCTTTACCGCGCAGGTCAATGCTTTTGTGTTGCGTTATGCTGTCGATACTTTGACTGAGATTGCCACGCTTGCCGAGCCATGGCAGGCAGGTCTGCGTATGCTTGGCATTATCAGTGCGGTACTACTGACCAAAGAGATACTGTCGATATTTATCTCTTTCGGTCAGCGTTTTTTTGGCGAGAAGATTCGCATCAATCTCTCGCGGGATTTATCACAAAAGATTATCGAGCGTATTTTGACTTATCGCATGGCGTTTTATACCAGTAGTGAAAACGATAGCGGTAAACTACAAACTCGTATTGATTATGGGGTTAGTAGCCTAACAAGTTTGGTGCAAAACTTCTTTATCGATATGCTACCGCTGTTTGCCAGTGCCATTGTCTCGCTTATTATTATGTTCTCGACCAACTTTTGGATTGGTCTGGTTGGGCTGTTTATTATTCCGATTTACTTTTTTATTAGTCAAAAACAAGCAAGACGTCTGCAAGGGTTTCGTCGGCAAATGCGCGGCTTTCGCGAAGCCAAAAGCGGACTGGTTATCTCGCTTATCAACTCAATTAGTGTGGTCAAATCCTTTGTCCGCGAGCCTATTGAAGCGCAAAAGCATCTAAAGATTCAAAAAGAGATGACCGATAATCAGCTGCGTATTCGCAGTATTGGCTTTATCTATGACGCGGTGAAAACCTTTATTGAACAAATCGGCGTGGTGGTCATTATTTTACTGACGTCTTATTTTGTGTTGCAGGGTCAAATGACCATTGGCATGATTTTATTTCACGTTATGCTATTTCAAAACGTCGCCGCCCCTATTCGCCAGCTGCACCGTATCTATGATCAGATTAATAATGCTTTGACTTATGCTGAAGGCTTTTTTGATATCTTAGAAGATGAAAGCCAAGTTGAAAATATAGGTGGCATCAGTAGCAAAGATCTAAAGGGCCATATCGAGTTAAAAAACGTCGACTTTACTTATCCCAACGGTACCCAAGCGCTAAAAGATGTCAGCTTTGAGATTCGCCCTAACCGTATCACCGCGCTTGTTGGGCTTAGCGGCGCGGGCAAGAGCACCATTATCAATCTATTGGTCAAATTTTATGAGCCAGATGCTGGTATGATTTGCTTAGATGGTCATAATTTAAAAGACTGCGATACTCATGACTTACGTCAGAATATCGGTCTGGTATTACAAAGCAATCATATCTTCTCAGGCACTATTAGTGAAAACATCCGTTATGGCAATATGAATGCGACTATGGATGACATTATAGTCGCAGCAAAAAAGGCTTCGATTCATGAGCAAGTGATGCAATTAGCAGACGGTTACGAGAGTACGGCCAAATCGCTATCGGGCGGTCAGCAGCAGCGTATTGCGCTAGCACGTATGTTCTTAAAAGATCCACCAATTGTATTTTTGGATGAGCCAACGGCGAGCCTCGATGCCATCGCCAGTCAACAGGTCAAAAAAAGCTTAGATCTTATCAAAAAAGATAGAACGGTAATTATGGTCTCGCATAACATCGCGCAGATCATTGACGCTGATGATTTGGTAGTAATAGAAAATGGTCAAGTGGTTGAGACGGGTACCCATGAAATGCTCTATGATAAAGGCGGTAAGTATTACGAGATCTTTAGTGCCATGTCCGATAGTTTAAATCTAGATAAGATCAGTCAGACGATTCAGGGTTAATGTCTTATAGATTATTGCAAAAAGTACGTTTTAATAATAGGGCGTGTTGAACATTCAACCATGGCACTGACAGAGACTGTTTTTTAGACGATTCGAAGGTAAAAATAGTAAGTTTAGTCGCTCTAAGCGTCTATTTTTTACCAATGAAGCGACAAAAAAGAGTCCTGTCCCTACGGCTGATGCTAAAATTGTTCCATACTGCGTTGCAAATCTAGCTAAGGCATCTGCATTATCGTCGCTTTGCGCCTTGTCTGAAACAATTTTAGCGATCAGCAGTGCCTATTTGTGAATGTTCAACACGCCCTAATCTAAGCGACGTCGTAGGCTGGTGCTTTTAGCCTAGCACCATAAACCCAAAAGCATTAAAAATGCGCTTTCATTCAAACGCATTATTATCATCTCATTTGCAAAAGCCAAAATATTATGACCACCCAATTTTCTATAAAAACCTTTGATGAGTTAACCTCCGTCGATATCTACCATATTCTAAGAGCGCGCTCGCAGGTGTTTGTGGTGGAGCAAAACTGCGCTTATCAAGATATGGATGAGCTAGACTTTGATTGTCTGCATCTCGTCGCGCATCAAAACGAAGCGCTCGTTGGCTATTGCCGTATTATTCCACCTGAGTACAACAGGCTCAGATCTAACTTGAGCGCCGCCGATACCGATTCGCTTAATACCGCTATGTCAGCTATTGGTCGCGTACTGGTATTATCAGAGCATCGCGGTCAAGGCATAGCAAGGCAGATGATGATTCAAGCTATCGCTCATTGCCGCAAAAAATATGGCAAAAAGCGTCCTATTATTATCTCCGCACAGACTTATTTGCTCAGCTTTTATGAGTCCTTAGGGTTTGTTCCTGAAGGAGATTACTACCTTGAGGATAATATCGAGCATGTAAAGATGGTGCTGCGGGTGGCCAAAAAGAGCAAAGTTAAAAAGGTCAGTGCTGCAAATGGTAGTAAGTCCTCAAAGATTTTGAGCGCTCTACTCTTTATATTGGTGGCGCTATTTATTCTCGGGTTACTTTATTTGATGATTTAAAATGAAACAGGATTTATTTAATAGACTTTATATATTAAGCAGATAAGGTTTTAATTTTTAACATAATTCAGTTTGGTTGTTGGCTTTTGCCTATGCTACTTTGAGATATGACTTATTTTTAAGTGCTTCTGTGGACGCTTTGATTGACAAAAATAAGATAAGTCGACTAGTTAAATAATAACTCACTCAAGGAAGAGGAGACGATCATGTCAAACACCCAATCTGATAATCAAAACACGACGGTAGAGAGTAACGTTCGTCCCGAGTACGATAGAGAAATCCAAAAAATCGCCGATTATGTGCTGGGTTACTCGGTAGATAACGATTCTGAAAATAGTGAAGAGGCTTGGACTACCGCGCGCCATTGTCTGATGGATACCCTTGGCTGCGGGCTGCTTGCACTACGTTTTCCTGAATGCACCAAACACCTAGGTCCTGATTGCGAAGGTCAGCTGACGCCTAATGGCGCACGAGTGCCTGGTACCACCCATCGACTTGATCCGATCAAAGCTGCTTTTGATATTGGCTGTATGGTGCGCTGGCTCGACTATAATGATACTTGGCTCGCCGCTGAATGGGGACATCCGTCGGACAATTTAGGCGGTATCCTTGCGGTAGCCGATTATATCAGTCAGCAAAACATTAGCCGCAACCTTAAGCCTTTGACCATGCGGGATGTGCTTGAGGCGATGATTATGGCACATGAGATTCAAGGCGTAATGGCGCTGGAGAATTCATTTAACCGTGTGGGTCTTGACCATGTATTCTTAGTTAAATTAGCCTCAACCGCAGTCGTCGCTAAGCTCTATAACTTACCACGCGAGCGCATCATGGCGGCGATATCACAAGCCCTTGTCGATGGGCAGGCTCTACGCACGTATCGACATGCACCCAATGCCGGCAGCCGTAAGTCATGGGCCGCAGGTGATGCCACTAGCCGCGCGGTTCGGCTGGTCGATATTACTCGCCGCGGTGAGATGGGCATTCCAGGGGCTTTGTCCGCGCCGCAGTGGGGTTTTTATGATGTGCTCTTTAGCCATACCAATAAAGACTTAGCGACCAAACCTGAAGAAGATCGCAACTTTAAATTCCAGCGTGAGTTTGGCAGTTACGTGATGGAAAATATCTTGTTTAAATTAAGCTTCCCTGCCGAATTCCATGCGCAGACCGCTTGTGAGGCAGCGGTTATCTTGCATCCGCGTATCGATGATAGAATTGATGAGATTGAGAAGATCGTCCTCACCACCCATGAGTCTGCTATTCGTATTATCTCCAAGGAAGGTACACTCGCCAATCCTGCTGACCGCGACCACTGCTTGCAGTACATGGTAGCGGTGCCTTTATTGACAGGCGATTTGATGGCGGAGAATTATGAGGATGATTACCATGAGCAGCATCATATCTTAATCGACGGACTACGCCGAAAGATGGTGGTGGAAGAAGATGTCAGTTACACCAAAGACTATCACGATCCTAGCAAGCGCTCGATTGCCAATGCGATTCAGGTTTTTTTCAAAGACGGTACTCGTACGGATAAGGTGGTTATTGAGTATCCTATCGGTCATAAACGCCGCCGCGCTGAGGGTATTCCTATTCTAGAAGCAAAATTCCGCGCCAATCTAGCCACTCGTTTTATTGAGAGTCGCTGTGAGCAGATTATTGAGCTATGCGACAATCAAGCAAAACTAGAGCAAACGCCCGTGCATGAGTTTATGGATTTGTTTATGACAAATTAATATTGTTTAATCGCTTTTTTATGAGCTAAATCTGTACCAAACAAAAGGGTTTGTCGTTGATTGAGTAACGACAAACCCTTTTGCTTTTTCTGCTTCTTGTCACTGTGTTTTTGTGTTAAGTGTTACCAAGGTATCGACTCCCCTGCCCAATCAACGAAGCTACCGGTCTGATCGCTACTCATATCTGCGAGCACCTCTAATAAGGCCTCAGCGCTATAAGCTGGCGAGAACAGATGACCTTCACGTACGTTGGCTTGAAACGGTGCAGACAGCTGCGTATTAACGGTACCAGGCTGCATGACAACCACGCAGACGTCTTTTAAGGAGCGTGACCATTCGATACTTAAGTTTTTCATCCCCATATTGAGCGCCGCTTTGCTCATACGGTAGCTGTACCAGCCGCCAAGCTCATTATCGCTGATACTACCGACTCTAGCTGATATCGTCGCAAATATCGCCGGATTATCGGTACTACGCTCAGCGTTTTTGAGCAGCGGCTTGATGTGTTTGGCAATGAGCATGCTGGCAAGTGCATTGACCTGCATATTCTGTAGAAAAAACTCAGTCTGCATCTGCCGCAGCGCTTTTTCAGGCTTGTTATGCTCGGTATGCAGCAGACCCACACAATTGATTACCCAGTCGATATGGTTGCTATGAGTTTTTATAGCGTCAATACTCTGCTTGATACTGTCCTCATCAGAGATATTCATCTTTAGCCAATGCAAATTATCAGCTTCAATCTCAGGTACGCTATTATGATAAGTCGCAAACACCGCTATGCCCGTCTGTATTTTATGGGTCATCTGGATTAGCTGCTCGACCATAGCTTTACCGATGCCGCCTGTACCACCGATGATAAGATACGTTTTTTTATTCATAACTGGCTCCTAGTTTGTTATCACAGTTGCGTCATTACCGTTTCGTTATCACTGTTATCACTATGCATATAAGTTAGCATTGTTTGGCATTGTATTTGGTATTGCATTTGGTATGGTTTTGAGGTTCGTGAGCTCACATTATTTAATGAATATCGTTCAATAATAACCGTTATCGAGATTAGATTTACGCTACAATAATCTGCAGATGTCATTTTACTCATTTATCTTCTCTTTTTACTTGGATCTTATTACTTATGCTATCCCCGCAAGATCAGCTGACTGAGCTGGTACGAAACCTTGAGAGCAACAATCATGTGTTTGCCACCGATCCGCTATTGGTGACCGAAAAGCTGCAAAATGAAGATGGCTCGCCAAAACAAAAGCTACATCGGCGCGCCAAACGAATCGATAGTAATGGGAATCTTGCAAAAGTCTTAGGTAAAATTGATGCTCGTATCAAGAGCATCATGGTCATGATGAGTGTGGTCTGGTGTGTTTCAGGATTCCTAGGCTTATTCACTCTATTGCAGGCCAACGTTGTCAATTTCTTTTATGTGCTTGTCTGCTTACTCGGCTTTCATACCCTTATGCTTGTTGGCTGGCTGCTCCTTACTTTTATCAATCGCGGCAAGCAATCGGCCAATTGGTTTGCAAGCCTGGTCAGTCCAAGCTACTTAATTCGCGGTAAAGACGATGTCACTCAAGCGGCGGTTAGTCTCTATGAGCAGCAGCTTGAGCATAGCGGTATGCGCTGGTATCTCGGCAAATTCAGCCATCAGTTATGGCTTGCTACTTTGACAGGTATGCTGCTTGCGATCATATTCTTACTAGTCGTGCGTCAGTACAGCTTTAGTTGGGAATCCACGCTGTTATCGGATAATGCCTTGATTGGTTTGACTCAAACGCTAGGCTGGCTGCCGAGTTTAGTAGGGTTTAACGTTCCTGATAGTGCGGCTATTATCCAAAGCCGCTTAGTGACTGATGCGCTGCCTTTATCGGTGGCGAGGCAATGGGCAAGTTTGCTCGTGGGTAGTTTATTGATGTATGGCATTGTGCCGCGGGCAATTGCTTGGGTGTTTTGTGCGCTGATGTTCCGCCGCAAAAAAATGCGCCTTGATATCAAGCTGCCTTATTACCAAAAAATCATTAGCTTCTGGCAGCGCAAAGTCATTGATGCCGATGACTTCAAAGAAGCGCCCGCTCCTATTGCACCAAAAGCTGAGATAAGCCAAGCCAAAAAGCTCGTCGCCCTACTCGAATATCCTAGCGCGCATCAGCAGTGGTGGCGGGCAGGCACAGCAATCGAATCTAACGAAGCGGTTGAGAATTTCGGTATCCTTGATGATCGTGATGATATGGCACGCCTAAAGGATTACTTAGATGGTCATCCTGTGCAAGTGTTGTTAGGCATTCATAGTAAAGCCCTACCTGATCGCGGCACTCTGCGTAAGTTGGATCAAATTGCCACTCATGCCAAGCATGGTTTAATTGTACAATTACTAGATGATGATTCGGATATAGATGCTGATACTGAGCTTACTACCGAAACTTATAAAAACGATAATGTGCGCTACCAGCAGTGGCAAACGGCGCTGGCTGAGCGACAAATCGGTTTGGTCGCTAGTCATTAAGCGTTCATCATTCATTATTGAATTAAAAAGCACTATTTTGATAACTTGTAAATAAGACACATTATGAATAATAATACTGACAACGAAAATAATGAAAAGCCAGTCGGACTGTTTGCTGATAAAGCATTAAAAGATGATCCGGCTCCTGCGGTGGTGCCTGAGTCCACTGCTAGTGAAGAGTATGCGACTACGAAGCTCACTAATACGAACTTCACTGAGACAGATAAAGCGGATCAAACCCCCGATAATGATGATGTCAATGCTCCTAACCCTTCCAAACTTCCGTCTAACCTCAAAAAGACACTTGCTACTGGTGAGCCGTTAAAGCTTGCCGTGGTTGGTCATACCAATACCGGTAAGACGTCGATTTTGCGTACCTTACTGCGTGATGTTTATTTCGGCGAAGTCAAAAACGAAGCCGCAACCACGCGTCATGTGGAGCGTGCGCAATTGACCGATAGCCAGACAGGTGAGGTTTTAGTTGCTCTTTATGATACGCCAGGACTTGAGGATGCTTCAGGCTTGATGGATTGGCTTGAGGACAATACAGCCAGTCGCCGTGATGGTATCGAGCGCTTGCAGCAGTTTTTGGCAGCGGATATCGCCACTAGCGCTCAAGGTGCCGAGGACTATAGCCAAGAAGCTAAAGTGATACGCCAACTACTGGCAAGTGATATGGCGGTTTATGTCGTCGATGCGCGAGAGCCTGTGCTCGGTAAGTACAAAGATGAGCTGGCGATTTTGTCTTGGGCGGCGATACCTGTGATGCCGGTGTTTAATTTCACTGATAGTCAAGAAGCTAACATCGATGAGTGGCAGACGATGCTGGCACGGCGTAATCTGCATATCTCGACGCGCTTTGATTCGGTCGCGTTTGAATTTGATGATGAGATGCGACTTTGGCAAAACTTGGCTACCATGCTGACGCACTCAGAGATGCTTGAGCAGCTGATGCAGCGCCGTACCGAGGATTGGGCGCAGCTATATGATGAGGCAAAAATTATCATTGCAGATTTCTTGTTAAATGTGGCCGCTTTTGTGCGTGAGATTAGTGAAGATGATGATCCTATGCCAGTACTGCAAGATATGCAAGAAGCCGTTAGGCAAACAGAACGTACGATGCAGCATCAGCTACTTAATCTCTATAAGTTTTATGATAATGCGGTGGCCGCAACGCCACTTGAGTTACAGGCTTATCAACAAGATCCCTTTGATCCAGAACTGCTCAAAAGCTATGGTATTCGTACCACTTCTGGCGCGGCAGCAGGCGCGTTATTAGGATTAGGGATTGATGCGGCAGCACTTGGAACGACTTTAGGATTGGGTGCTGCACTAGGAGCAATAGGCGGTGGCCTATTATCTAACACCAGCAGTATCGCCGATAAGATCACTGGGGTGAAACGTTTATATATCGATCCGGCGACTTTGACGCTGCTTGCCACTCGTGCCACTGACTTATTGACCGCGCTGCGCCATCGCGGGCATGCGGCAACAGATGCCACACAATTGCTCTATCAAAATGAGAGTATTAATGATGGGGAGATATCTACAAGCAGCCAAGACGATGGTCTAGAAGAAGAGGATAATGCGATCACTCTTTGGCCCCCTTATAAACTACCAAGTGAGCTTAAAAAAGCACGCGGCAAACCGCAGTGGTCATCTTTGAGTAGCGGTAAATCAGAACAAGCGCAGAGCCTGCGCATGGATACAGCGTGGTCTCTGGCGAGTAAGCTATAGGGTGCATTGCTTATAAGTTTAACTTTTAGGTTTATTATCTTAATAGCTCACTCAAAGCTTCAAACCCTCGTATATCAGTCTGCTGCAAGTATATTGCAGATAACGGATAGCGCTTAAAGGTAGTCGCGATATCATCCATAATCTGTTGCTGCCTATTAGCGCGCTGCTGCCAAAACGTGTCTTGTTGCTTGGGATGAATCAACTGATTGACAACGATGGCTGCAGGTTTAAGATTAGCGCTTTCTAACTGCTCAATAGCGCGTTTGGTTTCAACTAACGGCAAAATATCAGCGGTCATCACTAAGACGATAGCGGTTTTTTTGTGGTCATGTAGAAGCTGTGCCGCTTGACGAAATAATGCCTTGCGCCGCTCCAATACTGCTACCGCTTGCTCCCAGCGATCAGGCTTTTGTTTCTCAAAAGGATTGGCAACGTCTTTGTCTTTTAGGCGATTGTTTTTATCATCATTTTTGTCTAAACGTGTTGCGACTGAGCGCAGTTTGGCTTGGCGTCGTTGCTGCGCCAATAGACCATCTGTCCAAGCCCCCATCATCTCAGGCAATACCAGTAGACGTAGCGTATGTCCCGTCGGCGCAGTATCAAAGATAATATGCTCATAACCCTCCTCGGCGGCAGAGACTAAATGCTGGCACATAGACTCAAGCATAGCTGCCTCCTGTGCTCCGGGCGCCGACTTTGATAGGCGCAAATGCTCGCGAATTTTTGGCATCATATCCGGATTGGCATAGGCCGTGATAGTGCGCTCCACTTGCGCAAAATGGGCATCTACAATGACATCGGGATTGAGCTCAATGGCGTCAAGATATGGGCTGATCGCTGTTTTTTTATTATTAAGTTTGGTGCTCAATACATCGCCCAAGCTATGCGCAGGGTCTGTTGAGATGATAAGCGTCTTTTTCTGCTGGCTTGCCAACTGGCTGGCAAGTGCTGCCGCTGTAGTGGTTTTTCCCACTCCGCCTTTTCCGCCTACAAATATAATCGGCTGCTGTGACAATTGAGTGACTAATGTTTTTAACGAGGTGTGCTCTATAGACTGCGTCGCCATGCTTTTCTCTATATTCAATGACTATCTATTGTCTGATTGACTCATTTTGCCGCTATTTATACTTATGATAAATGTATACTTAGAATAAATCTGTTGAGCTAACAGCAGCCGACATGATCGAACGGGCATTTATCCATACCCATACGGGTATGCCATTCATGGAAATTCTCTAAAAATAGTGGCTGTAGCTCTAAGGTGTAAAAGCTTGCCGGGTTATCAATGCCTAAGCTCTCAGCAAACATCATTAGCATAAAAAAATCCTCTTCATCACGAGCAGCGCGGGCCATCGTTTGTCTATAAGGCGCATGATAGAACTCGCTTAATCCAGCAGAAAACCGCTGCCACCAAGAGGCGTTAGATTGTGGATTTTGCTGCTCATTGTCCTTCATATCTTATCCTAGTTGTGCTCTTATAGTATTGAGTATATTTACATTTGCTGAGAGTTAACTTATATCTTTATTCCTTACTATACCTTATGTTTGTTCATGGACTTCCTCCCCTCTCTAAAGTGAGGGGATTTCTACTAAAGACGGTCGACCCAGCTAAGATATTGAGCTGAGCAGCATGTTTGTCTTTGATACGGAGTTTAAGCGTTTTCATGGGTTTAGTATGATCTCAATGAGCAGTGTTGACAAGGTGAATTTGATTTTAGGTGACAACGGATGACGCTTTACATCCATATCCTAGAAGGACATGGTTTTACAGCGTTTGGTGATAAAAAACGCCAGCAATCGCCAGCGCTTTATTTAACTTAGTATCTAATTTACTGATAAACGATAGGTTAGATATTCTTCTTAGCTTTATGTTCGCCCCATTCTCGGCGCAATACTGAAAAACTCTCAAAAGTCACTAACACCGACGCGGTTAAGATAATCAAATCCATCGCAATCAGTAGCCAGTTGCCATCATCATAGAAGGTTTTGAGCTGAATCAATAAGGCAAATAGCGTCATCACTAATAAGAAACACAGCGGCGCTAAGGTGTACCAGACGGTCTTGCCTTTACGCAGTAAAATAACGGTTACAATCATCAGCGTTAAGGCGGCCATGAGCTGGTTGGTCGTACCAAATAGAGGCCAGATAATCATACCACCAGCACCATCGATACCACCGGCACCGAATGCTAATAGCAAGCAAGTCCCTACGGCCAATAAGGTCGCTATCCAGCCCTTGCTCAGTGCCGGCAGGTTATAAAACTCGCCAAACTCTTGGAAGATATAACGCTGCAGGCGTACACCAGTATCCATAGTCGTTCCTGCAAACAGTGCTGCCATCACGGTGAGCATCGTTTGCGATAGCACTACATCGATACCGACACCATTACTTAAAATAGTAGCGCCACCATCAATAAAAGCACCGATGGAGCCATCACCAAAGTTTTGATAAACCGCCTGCCAATCGCCTAAAGTTGCAAAACCTGCAGTTGCCGCTAAGATAGCCCCAAGCGCCAGCATCCCCTCGCCTAGCGCACCAAAATAACCAACGAACCGTGCATCCTCTTCTTTATCGACCTGTTTAGATGTCGTACCTGTAGCGACTAAACCATGAAAGCCCGATATCGCCCCGCAAGCAATAGTTACAAATAGTAAAGGCACAATTGAGGGCGCGCTCATCGGCAAGTCGCTGTTGATGGCAGGCGCAACAATGTTAGGCGTTGAGATGAAAATAGCAGCATATAATAATATTAAGCCAACGAAAAGCTGTAAGCCGTTGATATAATCACGAGGCTGCAATAACATCCATACCGGCAATAATGACGCGACGGCGGCATAAGAAAATAGGATAATAATCCAAACGGCGTTATCAGGTAAGCCCATAAAGGTCTCAGGCAGCACTACTGGAAACATAGGCCCTAGATAGATCAGTCCGTATAAGGCCGTTACTCCAATAATAGAGACCCAAATAAGGCTCATATTGTAGCGATAGATACACTGCCCAATGATAAAAGCGACCACTAATGCGCCCCACACCGGCAGTACTGCGGATGGCGTTTTGATAAGCATATTAGCGATAGCCACACCGAACACAGCATTGACCATCAGTAGTAACAAGAAAATCACTACCATCATCAAGCTACGCACACGCGAGCCCATTACCGTACCGGCAATTGAACCAATAGATTGACCACGGTTACGCATACTTGCCCAAATGGCAGACATATCATGGACACCTGCCATAAATATCGTCCCAAAAACTACCCAAAGCACAGCGGGTACCCAGCCCCAAATTACGGCAATAGCAGGACCAATAATCGGTGCCGCTCCTGCCACTGAAGTAAAATGGTGACCCCATAATACATATTTGTTAGTGGGAACATAGTCCACACCATCTTTCATAGTGTGGGCTGGCGTGGGCAGACTATTGTCTAACCCTAATATTTTACTCGCTATAAATTTTGAATAAAAAAGATAACCGCATAGCATCATACCGATGCTGATAAGCAGTACAATTGCACTATTCATATCATTCCTCCTTGCATACTTACTTTGCTTACATCAGCCAAAAAGGCTGCCTTTATCACTTATAGATGTTATAAAAACGCTAACACTTCATTAGTCATTTTAATTTATAGTCTACAATTGCCGTAGTATCACCCTATATCATCGCAGTGGTCAATTATAATCTGCAAAATTGATCGCACTTAAACGATATCTACTAAAACTGCGGTTAAATAAAGAATTATTATCTCAGATATTGATGTTATAGATAGTGACTGCAGCTGATAAACGAATGCAACGTCACTAGTTTTTTACGTATACTGTTCTATTTGATTTAGAATACTCATTTAATAAGATTCAAGGAAAAGATATGGCACACTATTTCGGATTTCCACCGTCAGAGAAACTCAAACAATTAATAGAAGAAGCGGCGCAAGCGGAAGCATCGGATGAGCATGTTGATTACTACAAACATCGCGACGCACTAACTCACCAAACTGCTAGAGATTTGATCGATAATCTACTGGTAGGCTTAGTAGAGATTATCCCTAACCCTGAGCGTCAAGCCTCCATGCGCAAAATCGTTGGCACCATTGAGCGCTCAGCTGATACGCTACTTAACATCTTATTAAATAAAGAGAATAATGAAGATGTCTTGCCAAGCTTTCACTTCCTGCGCGACCGAGCCACTTTTATTGATAATGAAGGGGTCAGTCGGGTCGGTTTTAAGCTCTCCGAGGATAGTGCTCAAAAAATCACAGAAGGCTTTGCTTCAGTAACTCCTGATGATGTCGATATGAGTAAATTTAAGTTAGCATTAGAGACGATGAACGAAGATACGCTCACTCATTTTATCACTCGTTATGCCGAGACCCTTAAACTTGGCATGATTAAACGCAAATCAGTGCCCGTTACCAAAGCCGCTATCGATAAAGGTATGAGCATGGCATTGAATAAAATGCTACCTGACTTACCTATGAGCTCATTGAACCGTTTGGCCAATTATTATCGTCCTTTTATTGTGGAAAAGGCGGATTAATTAATATTAGGGTAATGGCGGTTTGCGATTAGGTAAATTCGCTAAAACTTGCTAAAATATGTGGCACTTTTATCAAAGGCGCACCCTACTATGACTCAAATCAGTAATCAAGAGATCGAACAAACTCTACGTAATTCAGAGTGTCTCATTAGCAGTATCGAAGTTGCGGCCGCTTACGAGCGTCTTGCTGCCCAGCTTAATTTGCATTATGCAGGCCTAAACCCTATCGTTATGGTAGTGATGAACGGTGGCCTTATCCCAGCAGGACAGCTACTGACTCATCTGACTTTTTATCATCGCATGCATTACATTCATGCGACGCGCTATCGTGACAATGAGGGGACCAGCGATCTTGATTGGAAATTTAAACCCGATGTCAGTATCGAAGGCGAGCATGTACTACTCATCGATGATATTTTTGATGAAGGTATCACGCTCAAAGCTATCGTTGAAGAATTAGGTAAAGAAAAGCCCGCTTCAATCGATTCTTGCGTCCTTTTAAATAAAATGCATGATCGCAAAGTTGCTAATTTCGATGTGGATTTTGTCGGTATCGATGTTGATGACCGTTATGTCTATGGCTGCGGTATGGACTTTCATGGTTACTTGCGTCACCTGCCAGGTATTTATGCGATTAAAGAAGACAAAGTGTAGTATTTCATTCTACACAATAAAAAGCATCCGTTATGGATGCTTTTTTGCGTTTATAGAGCTTCAAACTGTAGTGCTAACCCTGTATAGCGCTCAGTTGGGGTCTGCACTGCTTTCTCAAAGGCAGACTTGGTGCTATATATACTGACCTGTTTTTTGGCGCGAGTCACTGCCGTATAGATAAGCTCTTTACTGAGTAGCCTACTATGACTAGTATCAAAAGTAATCGCAACATGATCAAACTCAGATCCTTGCGACTTATGAATAGTCATAGCGTAGGCAGTAGATACGAGCTCATCATTTAATAGACTAACGGCGATGCCCTGAGTTTTATTTTCAAAGAAGACTTCTAGTGGCGCGCCATCTGTCCCCGTCTGCAAGCAAAAACCAATATCCCCGTTGAACAATCCAAGCTCATAGTTGTTTTGTAGCATCATAACAGGCCGACCATGAAACCAAGTATTTTGACCTAGCGGCAGTTTTAACTCAGCCAGATGCCACTGTGTTAGGTAGTTATTAATATAATGATCGCCCCACTCTCCATTATGTCCAGCCGTAAGTATTCTAAATTGATTGAAAGCTTGTACTAGAGAGGTAATTGTCTCTTTAACAACTGTTGGCACGGATTTTTCCATTGGATTTTCTAACAGTACATTGATTTTTTTTATGTATTTTTGGTAGTTTAGAATTATTTTTTTAAGATTTTTTATATTGCTTAGGCTATTTTTTATCTGGTTATTTGGATTTGTTTGCGCAGATTGCGTATTTATATTCGAAAAACTCAGCGCCTGATCTTGCTTTAATAACTGCCAAATGCCTTGCGTGTCTGTATCTATATTATTGATTTGCTGAGCCAACTTACCAATACCAGAGTCTTTACTAAATCTGCGACTCTCAGTAAGCTCTACGTGTACGGGTTGCAGGCTTGGTATGCGGCATAGGTCGGATAAGACGGCACCTGCATCTACTGCCGCAAGCTGATTGGCATCACCCAGTAATATAAGTCTCGCGCCTTTTTTTACTGCACTAACCAGATAATTTGCCAGCTCTACTCCGAGCATAGAGGCCTCATCAACGATGATGATATCTTCGCCAAGTGGATTGTCTGCATCGTAGCGCGGTCTACCCGTTCGCCCAATGCCTAGTAAACGATGGATGGTTTTTGCTTCTTCTAGTTGCATATCAACATTTGCCGCATCTAAAGCCGCTTGCAAAGATTCCTGCATACGCTGTGCAGCCTTACCAGTCGGCGCAGCCAACGCTAAGCTTGCGCTATCGGTGCTAAACTTGATAGGTGCGTCATCTTCCCTACTCTGTGCTGCTTGTTGCAGAGCAATAACGAGCTGCGCCACAGTATAAGTCTTACCTGTCCCAGGTCCACCCGTGATGATACTAAAAGCGTTGTGATTAGCCACATTAATCGCTGCTATCTGTCGTTTCTCCAGATTATCTGGTATAGCAATTGAAAGAGGGGTTATCTGCTGATTTATAATTGAATTGAT
The DNA here is from genome assembly GCF_040309765.1 of Psychrobacter sp. TB20-MNA-CIBAN-0197. Lineage (NCBI taxonomy): Bacteria > Pseudomonadati > Pseudomonadota > Gammaproteobacteria > Moraxellales > Moraxellaceae > Psychrobacter > Psychrobacter sp. TB20-MNA-CIBAN-0197. Next base: position 87,842 of record NZ_JBEOPC010000006.1, on the reverse strand, counting down.
ACGCGTAGCTAAGCTAAATTCTGCTTGCCAGGTGCGGTGTAGCCAAAGGGTGGCTGATGTATTTTGATTTTTTTCTTTTTGAATTTGATAAATGATTGGTTTGTTATTTTTGCTTAGGCTATTTCTATCATCCTTATTAAGATGTTTAACATTACTGAACAAGTCATACTGACCGATTGAGTGAATAAAAGCATCTAGATCTGTATTTCTTAGCCGCTGATATAACGCAGTGATGGCATCTAAGCGCTTCGTCAGAAGCTCTCTTTCATAATTAGTTAGCACTGACTGTGACCATAGTTGATGTCTTTGAGCAACTATAATGCTTAGTAAACTAAAAAGTGAGGGCTCTGTAGCCACTTCATCTGCTATCAACTGGTCGATTTGTCTCTCTGCCAATACCAGAAGTGGCGTGGCTAGCATCTCTAGCAGCTTCAATTGCCAAGCATACAGAGTCACTGATTCGCCCCCGATATCCCCCTGCACAGGCCTTTCATCCTTAGCCTCTTCCAGCGTTAATACTGTATGCCCTTGTTCTAAATGCGTCGTCAACATGACAAATACAGCGCTAAATAAGGCTTTATCTTGCACCCCATCTACTTGTTCGGTCTCTATATTCGTCTCAACATTAGACACGTGATATGCTGATTGCGTTTGCTGACGACGCAGCAACAGATAATCACTAAGATTGCTAGCCCAACTTTCGTGTAGGCTAATGGCTGCCCTACTATTACTGTTATTCATAATATGTTGTCTCTTATGTCTGTCTTTATGGCTATCTAATAAATCGCTGTTGCTTTATTTTTGGTAAATAGGTTATCTATTCTGAGCCCTAACTCATTAGTCTGGCAAACCAAGCAAGGTATCTAAAGCTTTGATGAAGTCGATGGGTATGTCCCAGATGACTAACCCAAAGCGCTTATTAGTAACTACATTACAATCGGCCGTATTTTTTTTATTTTGCCTGGCACTATCTAAAGCACTATCTAAAGCACTATCTGATGTCGACGCATCTGCATGATAGACCCCGCGTAAAAACACATACTCGACAGGACCAAGATATTTATCTTCATTACCGTCATAATCGCTGACTCGCATACTTAAGAAACGATGCAATGCAACCTGATAAATGGCGGCTTGTAGCCAATACCCAGCCTTTGACATGGCTTGTTTAAGCGTCTTTTCATCATAGCTGCTTAGGCTATTTCCTAAATAGTTACTTTTGTAGTCCACCACATAATATTTGCCTGCGTGTTCATAAACTAAGTCAATCTCGCCGCGTAGATAGCGATACAAGTGCGCTTTTTTTTGCGCCACTAAAGTCACGTGCTTGTCCGGTTCGTTTGGTAAGTGCTCTGCAAACAGAGTAGTGATATCCTCTGCTCTAAAGTGCTCTGACAAGCCCATGTTGAACTCCAGCTCAGCAAAGCGCTGCGTAGTATCAATTGACTCTAGCGGCTGGTTAGAAGCTAATAGCGGCGTCTGTAGCACCTCTTTGATCCAACCCATTAACGCTTCATGTTGGCTCGCTACTATCGTATTTGTATCGACAGACTGACTATTCTGTTTTTTATTTGCCTGTAATACACGCTGCTGCTGCTCTGCGCTACTATAAATCAGTGGCAGCTGATAGCTACTCACCGCGCGGTCGATGACTTGAGACCACTGAGATTGATTATTAAAGTCAATTTTTTCAAATATTTCATGCAAAAATGTACCGGCATTCGCGCCTTTGACAAAAGTAAAGCGGATATCATCCTCTCGCTTAAGCTCCAAGTCGCAGCCCAGCTCGAAACCTTCATTGCTATCTATGACTCCTACTGGCTCTTTCGTTTCTATATCTATGGCATCATCAATGCGCTCATCGACAACCGCCATAATCTGTGTTGATTCATCTAACTGGCGCGCCAAAGCGGTAAAACTGGTCTTCGCCCAGCCAAAGAAGTAACGACTGCGCATAACTTCCAAGAACGGTGCGTATTCAATCTTCTGTGTCGCTAGTTTCGTTGTGACAGTAGTCAAACCATTTGCCGTGTTGGCGTTATTCGCTTGGCCCTTTTCATGATACTCATTAATTTTATGAGCTCTAATCATCCCTATCGTGCCTTTGAGCCTATCTGGCAACTCAATATTCTTAGCCGGTACGTCTAACCAATAGCAGACTGGTCTCAAGCACGCGTTCGTATTACTATGAGCATCTTTTAAGACCACATAAAGCTGCTCACTAGCACGAGTAAAGGCGACGTAGCCCAGGCGACGTAGCTCATCAAAACCTTCTTGGGTTTCAAACTCAGTGTAATAGTCTACTTTAGTGGCTGAGCCTTGCACGGGTGAGAAACGGCGCTGATTGCTAATTGTATTTGGTTGTTGTGAGTTACGGTTCGATTGGTCATCATATAGATATAAACCATACTGCTCTTTATTACCGGATCTTCTACTGGCATCGCCCATACCCAGTACATAGACAATCGGGAACTCAAGCCCTTTAGACTTATGAATGGTCATCAGCTGCACTCCTGACTCCGTCGGGAGCGGATATTGCTTCGCCCAATCGCTGTTAGGAGCAGCGTCAATGTTTTGCCGAAACCACGCCAAAAGCTCATGCTCGCCCATGCCGCTGCCGTACTGCGCCATAACATCTAGCACATGACGCAAGTCCATAATATGACGATCGCCTTCTGGATGATTCGCAAGTGCCTGCCAAACGCCTTGCGACTGGACCGGGCTCTTATCTAACAAATAATGTAGCGCTGACAAAATCCCAAAATGCTGCCAACGCTGCGCGCCTTCTTTTATATAAGCAATAAAGTCTTGGTAGCTTTGTTTGTGAGCGCTATCACTACGGTTAACAGCGCCTGACTCATGATCTGTCATCATTGCTCTAACGGTCTTGATATTTAGACCATACAGATGACTGGTTAACACGCGATTGATCATGTCATGACGATAGGGATAGAGCATAGCGCTCAGTAGCGCGGCCACATCCTCTGCCATGATGGTCTCAAAGATACTGACATCACTAGTCGTCAGCGTAGGCACTTTTAGCTTCACCAGCTCATCTTCAACCTGCTTTAAGTCTTTTTTGGTACGTGCCAGCACACCGATATCACTTGGTTGAATAGGCACGCCTTTTAAGGTCTGATTGCTGCTTAATAAGGTCGCAATATGACGCGCGGTAATCTCATACTCATCGTACTCAAGCTCGTTGTCATATGGTAAGTGTAATAAGCTCACTGGCTGAGCTGAGAGCACCTCCGTCACTAAATCAGTCACTAAATCATGGGTTTCAGAAGCTGCCATATTAGACCAAGACAACTGGCTATCTGGTTTTGCCGCTTTGATATGCTGATAATAAATCCCTGCACCTAACTGCGACAGCTTATTATCACCCGTGCTAGGCGTTGCCATACCAAACCAGCAATTGAGCGCATGGATGACGCCTGCATTTGAGCGGCGATTGACATCTAGCGTCCAAAAGCTTTGCTTATCAAACTGAGATTTCATGTCGTTATAGTTGGCCACATCGCCACCGCGAAAGCCATAAATCGCTTGCTTTGGATCGCCAACTAATAACAAAAACTCATGACTGGTTTTTTTCGCGCTAGATTGCTTATCGTTGGCCGAAGCTGCGGTCTTTTTATTGGCTAAATAAATACTTTTAATCATCAATGCTTGCTCGCCATTGATATCTTGCGACTCATCAATAAGCGCAATGGGATAATGATGGCGAATATAACGCGCCAGCTTGGGCCCTTGTTTGCCTGTTAGTGCCTGATTTAGACGCACCATCTGTAGACCAAAAGTCGTCTCACCGCGCTCCTCTAAGATCACTGGCAGCCTATCCCGAACCGCGAGAACAATATGACGGTTTAGGTTGGCCAACAATGAAATAATATGTTGGTCTAATTTTTCGACCATATCTAAAATGGCCATTAACTTGACTATTGTATCTAACCCAAAAAGAGCCTGATGTTCCTTTTCTCTGTCTTTATTGAAATTTTTAATCTTGCCTTCTTCATTGGGATATCTAGAGTCCTGTAACGAAGTCAGAATTTTGTTTTCACGCTCGTCTAAATAGCTAGTAAAGGCTAGCTGATGTTCTGCTATTTTATGATGTACATCAACTAAGGCGTCAAAATGATTGATTAAATTAGAGTTACCACGAAACCCTTGTGACTTCCTATAGTCAGAATTTAAATATGGCTGAATATCTGCTAAATCTAATTGAGCAAATTCATAAAGCATCTTCTCGTACGCACTAAAGTCAAAGTCTTGATCTAGTTTCACCTCATCAATAGGCGCTGAGATAAAATTCAGCGAGCGCGTGACAAAACCCTTATGATCTCCGGTATCAGTAAGTTTGCCTTGCTGCTCTAGTAACGTATAGAGTTTCGGCTGCTCATGATAGAGGCGACTTTGAAATTGGCGTAGCTCATCATGAATGATGCTATCAGTGACTTGCTCGATACTGCTGTCTTCGATGATACCCATGCCCTGCTGATGACCGGTCTCGCTACTGTATTCCGTCAGCCACTTCTGCGCTAAACTATCAAGCGTACCCACAAATAGATTATCAAGCGTCGTGAGCACCAATGCCGTGCGCCGAATAGCCTCGGTCATCGGGTAGCTATAGACATGATCGAGTAGATAGCTGATTAAATGTAAGTTGATTGGATCTTGCATTAGGCTATCTAAGCGCGCATAACTGGCTTGCTGTATGAGCCAAGTATCGCGCTCCTCTTTGGCTTTAGCGCGGTTTTCGCGAGTAGTGGTTTGACTGTTTTGTTGTTCATAGTCAAGATCTTGGTTTAGCTCCTCGCTCTTCTGACTGGGGTTCTCTTTGGACTGACTTTTTGAATTGATTTGTTCAGGGTTTACCTGTAAGGATTTTGGATAGAGCATATCTTTATTATTAATATCATTGCTTAGGCTATTTACCCATTGTAATAACTGATAAAACTCAACTAAACGCTCGTGGATACGCTGACGCATCTCGGCGGCTGCGGCACGAGTGAACGTAGTGGCGATGATTTGTTCAGGGGCCCGTCTTGCCTCAATCAACAAACGCAGGACGATGCCCGTTAGCGTCCATGTCTTACCGGTACCCGCTGAGGCTTCAATCAGGTGTTGACCGCTGAGCTCAACCTCAACCGCCGGTACCTTTTCGGATGATTTTACAGATAATTTTTCAGATGCTTTGTCTGCTTTATTATTATTTGGCATATCAGCACTTCTCACGGCGCTTTGCGACTCGTATAAATGCTCATCAGCGAAAGGCAGCTGTTGCGAGCTCTCCGCAAAATCAGGCGTATCGGTAAACTCTGTCATATTGGCGTACACTATAAATTAGGGCGTGTTGAACATTCACAAGAAGGCACTGCTGATTGCTAAAATCGTTCTAGTCTAAGGGAAAATTGCAGGTAATGCAGATGCCTTAGCTAAATTTTTACAACGACTAGGGCGATTTTAGCATCAGCCCTCACTCTAACAACAGGGACAGGACTCTTTTTTGCCGCTTTATTGATAAAAACTGACGTATAGAATGACTATACTTACAATTTTTATCTGCAAATCGTCTAAAAAATAGTCTCTGTCAGTGCCGCGGTCGAATGTTCAACACGCCCTATTATCAATTTAATTTGGATTACAAAATTAGCTGTCTTAAGCGGTATAAAGGACTAACCGTCTAACCCTTCCAAAGCGTCAAACATTGGCTCATATAAAGGCTGTGCGATAGTCGTCAATGCTGTAGCTAAAGCCCTAAAAGTATCTTGATCGCGCAAGACGTATTGCCATATAGCATGCTGCGAACAAGTATCATAAATCATATCTGCCTGATAACTCGGCCTTAGCCAGTCTGAGAAATCTGCGCGTTTTGGCCAATAGTTGCCACTATCACTGTCCTGCGATTTTTGCTGTTTTTCTAGATAACTGAGCGCATACTCTGGCAGTATCGTAACAGGCACTTGACCAACGAGCTGGGCAAAGATTGCCCACTTTATCAGCTCTAGTATGGCGTCTTCATAGACGATAGGAGCGATCTTAAAGGCAACTGACTTCTCAAACTTCTTCACCCCTGATCTAGACTTGTTAAAGCGCCATATGCTCACACCATCATTCAAGGTGACTTGCGCGGCCGTGGTACGCCTTGCGACTTGCCAGTATAAATGCGATAACCAGAACTTGAGTAAATGTTTGGGACTAGCCGCATTAGGCAATACATTGAGCCACTGCTTAGGCGATTGCTCGCTATAAGCAGTATTGGAGTGCAAATGAATATCCTCGCCATGAGCCGCTATCGGTACCTGCCCTTTTAATTTAATAACTTTAGGTAATAATCGCAGTAGGGACTCATGCTGACTGCCGGGCTCTTTGTCAGCGTTATTTAGATCGCTATTAAAAATGGTTGCTAACTCTACCCGCACAGGATGCTCAGTGGTTGGGGTTATCAGTCGTAAGACACTAGACTTGCCCTCTACTCTTGCTAGTAACACATCTGTGTTAGCAAAACCGTTGGCCATCAGCTGCTCTTGAAACTCTAGACACTGCTGTTGGAGCTTTTGCCGCTCATTTACTAAGGTGGTTTGCCGTGCGATACCTGCCGGCATGATCTTTTGGTACATTAAAGTTGAATAACTCGCTTGAACATCAAGTTCAAAGTTAGCAGAGTTGTGTTCAGAGTTAGCAGAATAGCTATCTGGATTGGTATAAACGGTACTAGTAGCGAGCTCATTAATGAGATGATCTGTAATCTGATAATTGGTTAAGCCGTCCAAAAATAGTGGCTCTTGCTGCACCCTTGCTTGCTCACCTTGCATGACATACACCTCTTGAGCGCGCAAAAAGGCCTTGGCAGGATGACGGACTTGATAGGCCAGCACGCCTTCTACGTCTATCTCATGAATATCAAATAGGGTTTGACTGAGCATAGTCGTTAAGTCTGCATTATTTGTGTCGTGTGTATTGGTTTTTATATCGAGCGCCAGCAGTTCGATCAATGCTTGCAAATCTTTATGATCGACTTGTCCAAGCTCACCTAAACTGCGTCCAAGTACTTGAGCGATCGCTTCATATTGCGATTTTGTGGGCAAACCAACGAATTGTAAGCGTTTGCTTGGCACGCGGCTCTTTAGGGTATCAAAAACAGCTTGCCAAATCGGTGCAGGTGGAAATTGCTTTTTTTGTGCCAGCTTAGTTTTTTGCATAGCTTGATCTAAGAGTGCATCTAACTCATCGCTAGCGTCAGTGGACGCATGGGCGTCAAGGTTGGCAGTATCCGCCACTTCGCTTTGATTATGAGCATCAACACTGTTTGTTGTATTAAGAGCCCCGTCTTCTTCAATCATAGATTCAAACAGACTCTCGTGGAAAGGTAGAGCTGGATGCTCAGTGACTAGCCACTGCTTGATGAGCTTAGGCAGATAGCGCTTTAGCTGCTCAGTAGTCGCGTCAACACTCTCAGGCAATGCCTCTAATGCTTCAAGCGAGCTGACTTGCCATTGTACTTCACCTTGCAAAAACTGTAACAACTCACTGACAGGATTGGCGGGTAGATGCTCATGAGTATCGGTGAGACTTTGACCGTTATAAAATATCCAGCAGGCACTTCGCGCACATAATAGCGCATCTAAAAACGCACCATTATCGTCATCCTCGCTGACTCTATCTCCGCGGCGAGCCATAGTAGTTTTCATCAAGTCATAGCGGTTGTTACGATCGCGGTCCGGGAACTCGGAGAGATTCATATTGAGCATGACAACCAGCTCAAACGGTACGTTTCTAAGAGCGCCAAAGCGACCAAAGGTAATCACTCCCGTCGGCTCGGCACTGACTTGCTGACTCTCAAGTTCAGCTTCGATACTATCAAGCATAAAGCTTAGCTTAAGCGGTAATTGCTCAACGCCCGCAAGCCGTTGTTCTACCTCGTGATTGTCAGTATCGTCACTCGCGTACTGCCGGTAATGACGATTGGCACGAAGGCTGGATTTAAAGCCATTCATCGCGTTGTAGATCGCGCGCATCGTACGCGTCTGATCGACCTCACCAAAGTAGCGATGGATCACTTGCGTCTCGATTTGGGACAGCCACTCTTCAGCTTTTTTCTTTTGAGTATGGTCATGACGGCGCTCAGTCAAGCCTGCATAGATACGGCAAAGTGCCTCAACGATCATGCCATCATCCAAACTCATCTGCGGTAATGGCAGGCTCATCTCAGGCATAGCTGTACTCGGCCAGTCTGCCTCTGCAAGAGGATACAAACAATCACTCGCGCTTGCCTCAGGCATAATTAAGCCAAGAGCCAATCTATCTAATGCTTGAGCGAAGCTGAAGCGGTAGTCATAGTCGTTGGTGTCTAGAGTCTGCTTGAGGTGCTGCTCATCAAAGCCGCGGATAAACCCCGCCTCTACTAATAAATCACAGCCGCGGCTCATCTGCTCATGCGTCAGTCCAAAACTCTCATACAAAGGTGGTAACATGAACCAATCAAGAACCTCAGCGGCCTCAAAACGCGCGCTATGACTACCAAGGAGCTTATAAAAACCGATAATAGCTTCCCACAGTTGGCGAATATCGGTATCGACCACGCCAGTCACTTTGGCTGGCAAAGTCAAACCATCTTGCCCTTTGCCACTGACAAAAATAGAGCTGATCAGTTCATGATGGCGCTCAACATCAGGCATCAGCACGACAATCTCTGAGATATGGCGTTTTTTTTCGCCCGCTCTGATCGGCTCGTTAAGCCAGCGCCCAATCATAATACGTAGCACTTCTAACTGGCGCTGCAAATTATGGCAAGAATGAATGCTTAGGCTATTATCTTGAGCCGACATCTCCCAGTATCGCTGTTTGTCAAAGCGCTTGTTCTCTAATGCCTCATCATCAAACCACTGCACTTCTTGCTCAAAACTTAGCTCTATTTGCTCATTGACTGCTTGCGAGACTTGCACAGCGGTTGCTTGCTGGGTCGCTTGCTCATCGAGCATCAATACATCATTTTGCAAACGCCTGAGTAAACTCGAATTATTTTGTGCACTATCTGCTTCAACAGTCCATTCCTCACTGCTATAAGCATGATCCATGAGACCCTCAGCGCTCGTATCGAAATTATCGTGCCATTCTACTAAGTCTTCTTCATATTGCTCATTGCCTGATAAATTCGCCAGCATAGCGAAAGTATCACGCGACTGCTTACCCAAACGCGACAGCAAACTATGACCATAATCGCGTAAGAACACACTTTCGGGGTTAATAATCTGCTGGCGCTGCAGCCAAGACTTATCGACGATATCCGCCCAAAATAGCTTTGATGGATTGTAGTGCAGCAGGGTGATATCCATGTATTTCGACAAGCGTTGCAAGAAGTCAAGCTCCGTCTGCGGCAGTTGCTGAATGGTAAATATGCGTAGCACAGCAGGTAACTGTTCACGCTCATTCGCCTTATTATGCTCAAGAGCTGACCAAAAGGTATTTTCAATCTCAACGCGGTGCTGGTGCACATCAGCAAACAAGTGTAACCATAAAAAACGCTGAGCGACTTCTAACTCAACATAATGTGCTACTAGCCAATCAGGGGTGGCGCGAGCATACTGATCAAAACGCAGCGACAAAGCATCTTTGTCAGCTATCAGCTTATCGACATCTAATAGCTTGTTCTGGGACCAAAGCGCTAGCCAGTCCTCACGGTGGGTTAAGTAGCGATTAAACACTCGCGCCAAATCACTTGCCAGCTGCCAAATACGCACGTCTTGCTGCGCTTTATCAGGGATGCTGCCGTCTTGCGGCTTCTCGATTAGCGGTGCTAGCAGCGAGTGCACTGGATGCTTGTCATCTTTGACAATCAGCTCTTGATAGTACGTCAAATACCCAAACAGACGCCACTGCATTACTGTGGGCGACAATACCGCCACTTCAGGCACATTCAAGGTTGACGCTTCAGGATTATGCGCGAGCAGATACTCATTATGACGCGCTAACACCTTTTGCATCAAAGTCCACTGATACTGGCCCCAAAAGGTCGTCGTCACTAACGTACTAATACCCGCTTGGCTAGCAATAGATTTATCGAGCCAGTCGCCTAATACCATTGAAGGCACGATAACGATAAACTCAGCAAAGACTGGCTGGTTTTTCGATTGATAATCGGTGAGTAGCTCTGCAACTAAATGCTCAGTGCGGTGCGATTGAATAATTTTAAACATAGATAGCGATCTGATCCGAGTAAAAGACAAGATGAGGTAATAGCGAGATAAAAGATAAGTATTGTAGTCGTGGCCGCTTTTTATTTCTGTTAAGATATGGCGCACAGCCGCTTTAGGTGGCGACCTTGTTACCTTAATAGTTGTCTTATGAGTGAGGTAACGCTTAAGTGTGCCACTGATATCTCTGATTTACCAGTATAGTATTTCAAAATGAGTCAAATCCAACATAGCTTGCGACAACTAGTGTCGTAAGTGCGATAAAACACCTTATTATAAGAGCCATATTTTATGAGAGACTACAAGCTACTACTTGCAGGGATAATACTGTTATTGCTTCTTATTATTGTCGGGGTTATATCATGGTTATGGCTGAACAATAGTAAAAATATCGATCCCTTACCGATTTTGAGCCGTGAAGACGTCAAATCATTACAGGGCGAATCAGAAGAAGATAGCGACGCTGTCAAAAACGATGCCGCTGCCAATACGCTATATATTCAAGCGCAGCAGCCTCTGCAAGTACCTTTAGACGATGTAATCGTTAGCTTCGAGGCGCGTTATCCGCATATGCAAGTGTTAACCAATTACGTGCCAGCTACTGACCTGTTAATTTTGGACAATACTCATCCTACTGACTTAGTCATTGCCGATGATAAGTTATCTGATTCGTTATTAGCGTTATTAGAAGATGAGCTTAATAGTAAGGTAAAAAATAACATCGTTAATGCACCATCATCAACAAAAAACAGCTCAGTGACTGATGTCAAAAACCCAGAGTCTCAAACAACAACCGAGAACAAGGAGGCCCGAACGCTCAACCCGTTCGGTTATGCAATGAGAGAGTCGCAAACCGTAGAAGGCGTCATACTCAGTGATAAACCACTCGCTATCAACTTCCGCAACTTCCTTATTTCAAGCACTGGGCAAGACATTCTAAGACAGCATGAATTCGACAATATTGATGGCTATCAAAATAGTGTAGACGACTTATTCAACCCGACTTCAAATGGTAAAACGGCAGTAGAAGACACTGAGATCGTCACTGATTCTATAACCAATAGCTAATGACCAGTCGCTGTTTTTAATAAATCTCTCTTTCTATTCACTAGAAGGTTAAGATTGATTTTATCACGCCACTTTTTTACAATAATGCTTTGAAATGCGCCTATAGCTCAACAGGATAGAGCAGTTGCCTCCTAAGCGATCGATCGGGGTTCGAGTCCCTGTGGGCGCACCAATCACTGTATTTAGAGCCAACCTCGCATTACCTAAAACCCTCCGACCCCCCTATCATGACTAAGCGGCAGTCTTTATTAAACACTTTGAAGTATTCACCATTCTGGAAAAAAAGTGGCGCTCCCAAAAAGTAAATATAGCTATATTTGAGCGTTCACTTTCTTACTCAGCGATTGGGATACTTTTAGTTTAGATAAAAAAGGCTTGCCCGCTCATATTGAAGCGGTAACCGATAACCATAAATAAAAGAACAGAACCTGCTATTTGCACTGTTACTTACAGACCCCTTTTGCCTTATTATTTAGCTGGATAACCCATGATCAAAAAGATAGTTTTAATAGTAGCCGTATTGGTGTTAGCCCTCGGCTTTTTTTACTTTGACCTCAATGAGTTGTTGACGCTTGAAGGTCTAAAGGGCTCAATGGCTCAGTTCAATCAATACCAAGCACAGACGCCTTGGTTGGTCATTGGTGGCTTTTTTTTAGCTTATATCGTTGTTACCGCCTTATCCTTACCTGGCGCGGCGATTATGACTTTGGCGGCTGGTGCATTATTTGGGTTGATGCAAGGTCTGCTTATTGCCTCTTTTGCCTCCAGTATCGGGGCGACATTGGCTTTTTTGACCTCGCGTTATTTATTACGAGACTCTATCAAACAGCGCTTTCCCGAACGCTTGGCCGCTATTGATGCTGGTGTGGAAAAAGAAGGGGGATTTTATTTATTTACTCTACGCTTAGTGCCGATATTCCCCTTCTTCTTGATCAATCTGTTAATGGGTGTCACTGCGATCAAGGCTCGAACTTTTTATTGGGTCAGTCAACTCGGTATGCTCGCAGGGACCTTTGTATTCGTAAATGCCGGTACCCAATTGGCGCAAATTACGAGCTTATCTGGCATTTTATCGTTCAACTTAATAGCCTCATTTGCGCTACTTGGGTTTTTTCCATTGATCGCTAAGGGCATACTCAATCTACTAAAAAAACGCCGCGTCTATAAAAACTATACTAAGCCCAGAACGTTCGATCGTAATATGATTGTGATTGGCGCTGGGGCTAGTGGACTCGTGACCAGCTATATTGCGGCCACAGTTAAGGCCAAAGTCACCCTCATCGAAGCAGGTGAGATGGGCGGCGACTGCCTGAACTATGGCTGTGTACCCAGTAAAGCTTTAATCAAAAGTGCCAAAGTTGCCGAGCAAATGCGCAATGGTGAGCGCTACGGCCTCGATAATACCCAGCCAACCTTCTCATTCAATAATGTCATGAGCCGTGTGCATAAGATCATCGCAGATATCGCCCCAAACGATAGTGTCGAGCGTTATACTGAACTGGGTGTCGAAGTCCTCAAAGGCTATGCCAAACTCATCGATCCATGGACGGTGGAGATTACGCTGAATGAGGGTGGCACTCAAAGACTCACCGCACGCTCCATTGTTATCGCAACTGGCGCTCGCCCCTTTATACCAGACTTACCAGGTTTAGAGGAAACGGGTTATGTGACGAGCGACACGCTTTGGAATACATTTTCTGAGCTTGAGGAAACTCCCAAAAAGTTGGTCGTCCTTGGCGGCGGCCCTATTGGCTCAGAGCTGGCACAAGCCTTTGCGCGCTTAGGCTCTAATGTGACGCAGATAGAGCGAGGCGAACGCCTGATGAAAAAAGAAGATAGTGAAGTTTCAGAATTTGCCCAGCAAGCGCTCATTAACAGTGGTGTCACGGTCTTAACTTCAAGGCAAGCGACACGCTGTGAGATACGTAATGGTAAAAAATATATCATCGTTGAGCCTCATGGTGATCATACAGATCAGCAAGAAACCGCTATTGAATATGACCAATTAATCTGCGCTGTAGGTCGTAGCGCCCGCTTAGAGGGTTATGGACTTGAAGCTTTGGGTATCGAGAGCGAACGCACCATAAGCACTGACGACTACCTAGAAACCCTCTACCCTAACATCTATGCGGCAGGCGATGTCGCAGGCCCTTATCAATTCACCCATGTTGCCTCTCATCAAGCGTGGTATGCAGCAGTCAATGGCTTGTTTGGAAAGTTTAAGAGATTTAAAGTAGATTACCGCGTTATTCCTTGGACGACCTTTATTGATCCAGAAGTGGCGCGAGTCGGTCTAAACGAGCAAGAGGCAATCGATAAAGGTATCGACTTTGAAGTGACTCGCTATGACTTTGCAGACTTAGATCGTGCGCTAACAGAAAGCGCGAACCAAGGCTTTATCAAAGTTATCACCCCAGCAGGCAAAGATAAGATATTAGGCGTCACTATTGTGGCTGAACATGCCGGAGACATCATGCCTGAGTTTATACTGGCTATGAAGCATGGTTTAGGGTTAAATAAAATACTTGGCACCATTCATATGTACCCTACTTGGGCGGAAGCTAATAAATATGCCGCAGGTGAATGGAAACGCAATCATGCGCCCGAAAAAGTATTAAACTTACTTGAGAAGTACCATACGTGGCGCCGAGGTTAGTGATTTATATGAGCAGCCCCGCTAAAAATATAGCCCCGCTAAAAATATAGACCCGCTAAAAATATAAAACGATAACGGAACCTCAAATGCACGTAATGAACGCTTTGCTAGCTTCACCGACCTTTAAGACACTCCGTCAATATAGTCGCTATAGCAGTTACGCTATCGCGCTTAGCTTTTGTCTAGGTATCTCTGCTAGTAGCGTCTCGACGACTAGCAGCGCAGCAGGTCGTAACGTACAGTCGTCTTGGGAGCAACTGTACGAGCGCGGCAAAAACCAAGACGTTTATTTTCATGCTTGGGGCGGTGATCCGCAGGTAAATGCTTATATTCAGTGGGCGGCAGACGTCGTTGAAGATAAATACCTAACGCCTATCATAAAACCAATACTAACGCCGATAGCCGCCACCTTACATAAGCGCGGCATCACGGCTGACCAATTGACGCTAGCTGGGTTTCTTATTGGCATAGTAGCGCTACCACTACTGGCTTATCAGCTATGGTTTGCCGCACTGGTTGCGATTATACTCAACCGTGTTTTTGATGGCTTAGATGGCGCTCTTGCTCGTTATGCCAACCAAAGCACAAGCGCTGGTGGCTACTTAGATATTACCCTCGACTTTTTATTTTATGCCGCTATTCCGCTTGGCTTGATCTTCGCTGATCCTGAACAAAACGCTATTGCCGGAGCGCTATTGCTTGCTGCCTTTATCGGTACTGGCTCTAGCTTTTTGGCCTTTGCCATAGCCGCTGAGAAGTTTGAACTCGACAAGCCGCAGTTTAAATACAAGAGCTTTTATTATTTAAATGGACTCACCGAAGGTACTGAAACCATAGCTTTATTTATTGCCTTTTGTATTTGGCCACAGCACTTTGTGCTCTTAGCCAGTATCTTTGCTGCAGCCTGTGCTATCACTATCGTGACTCGTATCTACGGCGGTTACCATACTCTCAAACGTTTAGAAGCTAAATCGTGAATGCTAATAAGTACAATAGAAGGTCGACTCAAAATATAAGCTTTGAGTCGACCTTATTACTGAACGAACGATAGTGAACTAGCCTGCAGACTTATCGTTACGTAGCCCCTCTATTGAGAAAGCCATATCTTCAGCCAGTGCACGTACCGCGGCACTATCAACATCACGCTGCGCGAAGGCTCGCAAACCCATGACTTCTGCCTGCAATCGACGTGCTAACCTTAGCGGATCAAGCTCAGCATCAAGCTCCCTTAAACGCTGTGCCTCTACAAAACATTCAGCAAAACGCGACTCCATGCCAGCCAATAGTTTCTCGACTTTCTGTAATGCCGCCTGCTCGCGAGCGCCAAGCTCAAGCAAGCTTTTGACCAACATACAAGCGCGACTGGGCAAATCTTTATCGCGGATGCCACCAAGCTGACGTATAAAAGCGGCCAGTCCTGATAAAGGCGATTGATGATGAGCCAGTATTCGCTCAAGCTCAGTTAATGAAGCCTTAGCATAATGATCTAGCGCCTCTTGAAACAGGCCATCTTTATTACCAAAGGCGGCGTAAATGCTACCCGGGCGCATATCAAGAGCCTGTTCAATATCTTTTAAGGAAGTCGCATGAAAGCCTTTATGCCAAAACAGCTTTACAGCGCGATCTAGTGCCTCTTGACGATTATATAGTGTAGTACGTGACATCAAATCTTCCAGTTTTTAAAATTTCAGTACAAAAACCCCCTATCTCTTTAAGTAGGGGGTAGTTCATGCGCTGACTACTAAGTCGCTGAAGAAGTCAAATCGCATGGTTTGAGTGATTACTCAATTTTATCTTGCTTCACTACTATAGTCTAGTTAAGTTTTATTATGATTGCTTAGCCTATCAGCCCTTATCTACATCAATCGGATGATATAACACCTAAACACCCTGTCAGCTATGCTGACAGGGTGTTTAAACTACCCATTATTACTGATAAGAGGGGCTAATAACCGTTCGTTCTTGAACCTGAGTGCTAGGGAGATGCCGCATATCATATTCCAAAATCTTTATTCGATAGCTTTTGGCTACGCCTCGATTACTCCTAACAATGACCTTACCCTCATCAAAATCTAAGTCCTTGAAATCTAAGTCATCGAAATCTAAGTCGTTAAAACCTAAGTCATCAACATCAGTATTCCATTGTTTTTCATTAACAGGTGTCTCTATTTGAGAGTTATACTGATACATCTCTGCCAACATTGGCAAAATAGCCAATGTGGAGGTGGCTGGAACAATCGCCAACATCAATCCTAAACCATATAAACGTGCTAAAAAGACGCTACGATTAAAACTAGATTTCATAATAGTAATCCTTAGTATAATGACAGTAGGTATTAGGGTTTAAGCCCGCTCGCGCATCATCAAATGGCGTAAGCGTCTTACAAGCGAGCCCTACTCAGAAACGCTACGGTTACGCGTTCTACCATCTACCTCTACGATCACCTTGCTCACCGCGTTCTGCCTTCATTTGTTGCAGCTGAGCACGCTGCTCAGCAGTTAAAACTTTAGCGATCGCGTGTTGGCTTTGAACGTTATCGATGAACCGCTGTTTTGATTGTGCGGCATGTTGATTCGCTAAGCGATTCAAGGTTGTCGTATCAAGCGTACTGGCATTAGTTAAGGCTCGAAGCTGTTCACGCATTTGTTCGCGTTGAGCTTTGTTTTGTTCGCGAGTAGTGTTGCGCTCCGTTCTGTCGGCTTCTTTGATAGCTTTGATTTGAGCTTGCTGCGTGGCTGTCAAATTAAGCTGAGATAATGGCCCCCTATCTGTAGACATACCGCTTTTGTGATGTTGCATCTGGGTTGCGCGCTGAGGTTGATTGTCTGGAGCGGCACTGGCAATGCCAGCCATTCCCAATAAAGTTGACGCTGATACTAAGGTTGCGAGGGTTAGGTTTTTCATTATGTTTTCCTTTTGGAATGAATATTAGAAATACTAGGGTTTTTTCAATTTACAGTCTTGCAAATCGTTATGAACCCTTTGAGAAAACAGTGTTCTGTTGACAAGACAAATCATAAGCGATTGTGATGTTGCATAGATTTATAAAACTTTAAGAAAGGTAAAGATTGTCACTACTAGGCCTTTGTCTCTTGTAAACTTATGCACTGCATTAGCTGAGCGGCTAAACAACTATGACTCATAAAGCATTAACTTATATCTGGATTTTATAGATATCATTGAAACCAATATCATCGATTTTTTTTTAAATTTAGGATTTTTTATGACTCATATTTTGCTTGCTGACGACGACGAGCTGACCCAATTACTACAAGAGTATCTGCATAATCATGACGTCAGCTGCGATTGTGTATACGATGGCGAGCAAGTACTGAAGCGACTACAGGATCCGGGGTATCAATACGATCTGTTAGTGCTGGATATTATGATGCCAAAAATCGATGGTCTGAGCGTCCTGCGTCAGCTTCCTACGACCAGTCAAATTCCAGTGATTATGCTAACAGCAAAAGGCGATGAGATTGATCGTATTATTGGGCTTGAGCTTGGCGCTGATGATTATATTGCTAAACCCTGCAATCCAAGAGAGCTATTGGCTCGTATTAACGCCGTTATTAAGCGCTCGACCCTAATATCAACCGATATAGCACCGCTCAATCATGATCGATTGCTACTGGATCAAGGCCACCGCATTTGTAAAATAGATGGACTTGAGCTGCAAGTAACAGGTACTGAGTTTGACTTATTAGTCGCCTTATTAAAGCAGCAAGGTGAAGTGGTCAGTAAAGAATGGCTGTCACAAACTGTCCTTCAGCGTGAGCTACAACCTTTTGATCGTAGCCTTGATGTTCATGTGTCTCGCCTTAGAAAAAAACTTCGGCCTTTTCATGACGATCCTATCAAAGCCATACGTGGCAAGGGTTATCAATTGGTACTTTGATGAATAATTTTAAGTCATATATGCGCTTACTAAATCTAGCCCCTTCTTTGTTTTGGCGACTATTCATAAGTTTATTACTGATGCTATTGGTGATGTCTACTATATCTATTGGTATAGAGAGGTGGATAAATGCGCAAGCATTAGAATCACGAATGGCGTTGCAAGTTGCGCACTTAGTGACGGTTAGACAGGAGGTTGTCCAAGCCTTGGAATCAGGCGATTATAAAAAGGTGCGACAGATTTATCGTAGTACACGTGGTCTTACAAACCAGCTGCTTATTATTGATGAACAGGGACTACCCTTTCATTATCGATTCAAACCTGATTGGGTTAAAGAGTTTTCAGAAAATAATAGGGAGCCCAAGACTGCCAATCAACAAGCCTCTCCAACTGAGCGCATGATTCAACACGTCATACCAGATACCAGTTACTACCCTGAGTTACAGGATATCTCTGTTGTGACTCCAGATAATTATACTTATAAAGTACAGCTACAACCTCGTCTGCCTTTACATGAGCTTGTCGCGTTACAAAGAACACACCTACCTATGCGCATCAGCATTATTTTACTCTTTAGTGTTTTGGCGTGTTATTGGTTTAGTCGCACTTTGTCCAAACGGATTCGCCTCGTTCAACTTAAAGTACACCGTATGAGCGAAGGAGATTATCTAGTTGGGGATGACTTATCACAGTTAGGGGATGATGAGCTTGGCATACTCGCAAAAGATGTTGCAGGTTTGTCTAATAGACTGGCTGATAGCGAGATGTCTCGTAAGCAGATGCTCAGCGACATCTCTCATGAGTTACGCTCGCCACTAGCGCGTCTTGAAGTGGCGACTGAGCTGACTCGGGATTATGCACCCAATGCGACGCATTATCTTGACCGTATTCAAAAAGAGTCCACTCGAATGAATGAGCTGATTGGGCAAATTATTCATATTCAATCACTGCAAATGCAGCGCTATGTGGCGCGCCCTGAGGACTGCGAGTCGATAGATATAGCAATGCTCCTTGATGAGATTGGTCAGGACGTGAGTTTTGAGTTTTATGACAAGCACGTTGAATGGCAATGTTTGAGAAATAAGGACAATAGTAGTGATGATGAGCTTTCATACCTTATAATCGGTAATCGAGAGCAACTGCATAGCGCTTTTGAAAATGTGATTCGTAATGCCTTTATCCATTCAAACTCACATTCTATCGTCTCATCTAAGATTGAAACTATTAAGCTTACACATCAAACATCGACAATAAAAATAAGCATTATAGATCAAGGAGCAGGCATAGATAATGATAACCTAGAGCGTATATTTCAGCCTTTTGTACGCCTAGATGCGTCCAGACAACGCCCAACAAGCCCTACTGCTAACAGCATTGCTAATAAAACCCGTAAAAAAGAAGACGGTTACGGGCTTGGACTGGCTATTGCCCAGGCGATTATTGCCGCGCATAAAGGACAGATTAGCGCGCGCAATCGTGAAGATGGTGTCACAGGGCTCGTGGTTGAGATAGTATTACCCGTATCTACTTAACGATTTTTTATCATCCAGTGCCGTAAAACCACATCCTTTTAAGCATTGAAAAAGGTTTTAGACATTAGCCATCAAGCTACCGTAAATCATCAACGACCGCTAACATAGCAAGTAATGAGGCTTCTCCCAGTTTCATAGAACGCTCAGGCGACCAACCTGTATCGGCATCAGGCACATTATCATTATCTTTAAACGGCATCTCTAAAGTATTGGCCAGACAGTCAAAATGCTCCGCTACCCAATTAGTGGCAACTGTCATGTTCGCTGTGCCCGGTGCATCAATCTCATAACCATATTCCGACTGAAAGTCAGCGCTAGCGAGTTTCAATACCTCGGTGAATCTATCACGCAAATGTGCGAGGCGCTCACTATAACTTGGTGCCCCTTGAGAGCCTGCCAAAAACACATAAGGTAGCGCTTCATCACCATGCACATCATAAAACAAATCTACACCTGTGGCCTCCATTTTGTTGATGACGTGAAAGACCTCAGGGCTTCTCTCCAGACTTGGATTTGACCACTCACGGTTTAGATTAGCCCCTGCAGCGTTAGTACGTAGATGTCCGCGCACACTGCCATCTGGGTTCATATTTGGCACGATATAGACATTCGCTTTTTCTAACAGCTGTTTAGCCGTGGCATTGTCCTCATCGAGTAGGCTGTACAGCAGTCCTTCAATTAGCCATTCGGCCATCGTTTCGCCCGGATGCTGGCGCGCAATGATCCAAATGCTGCGTTTATTTACATCACTACTGCTATCGCCATTACCTATTTTTACTAAGGTCAAGTCGCGCTTATCAAGCGTTTCACCCAAATGCTCTAAAGTTGCTAACGGGTGCATTTGTACCGTCGCTAATAAATCTTGATGGCGCTCATAGCTGTATGGCGCAAAATAAGCAATTTGTATATTGTCATAAGCCATATCCACAGTTATGCTCAACTTGCCGTCTTTGTAGGTAGTGGGCAGACGAAACCAATCTTCGCGATCGTAGGAAGCGACCGCTTGGTAATTCTCCCAGCCCTTAACATAAGACGCCTCTCCTGCATTCATGATATTAAGAACATAATGGTCGCCAATCTCACCTGACAGGCGAAAGTTAAACCACTGAAAAAACTCGCGACCAGCGTCCGGTCGTATGGACAGTTGGATATCTTGTTTGTTCTCTAAACTTATAACCTCGATGTTACCGGCATCAAAATTGGCAGTGATACGCATATTTTTTCCTTAATATTACAGATAAATAGCACAGCTTAATGAGCAAGTGCATTATTTCGCAAACTTTCTATAGAGGTTGCCATATCCTCAGCTGATGCATGCACCGCTATACTATCTACATCACGCTGAGCAAAAGCACGTAAACCCATCACCTCAGCTTGTACTCGGCGCCCAAGTACAACAGGGCAACTAGCTTACGGCTGCTAACTTATGGCTACTCAGTATAACAGTGTCAAGCACTGAGCCAGCGTTAACGCTACGGACTATCAGGTACAAAAGGTAAAAGGAGTTCATTGGACTGCTACTATCTAGCAACAGGAGCCGCCCTGACATGATCAGCTGGGAAGTTGGCGCTAAAGGTTGAGCCCTGCCCTTCTACCGACTCAATCTGCAAAGTGGTGTCGTACTGATAGAGCACGTGCTTGACAATCGCCAGTCCCAATCCCGTGCCGCCCGTAGCGCGACTGCGCCCGCTATCCACTCGATAGAAGCGCTCAGTCAATCGGGCGACATGCTCTGGAGCAATACCAAGCCCATCATCGGTGACTGCAAACTGGCAGCCATCTGATGTCTTAGTCCAACTGATGACGATGTTGCCAGCTTTTGGGGTATATTTGATAGCATTAATAACGAGATTGGATAAGGCGCTGTTTAAATACATCTCTGAGCCATAAAGACCATCATAGGTGTCTATCTGCAAATGCAGCGTATGACCATACTCTTGGTTATATGCTTGCGCGTCGTCGTAGACGTGGGTGAGCAGCTTAGTCATATCGATATAATGTAGCTCATGGGTCTCTTCAATCTCAATCCGAGACAGCAATAATAGATCGTTAACGACTCTATTCATCCGCGCAGTCTGCTGCGTCATAAGCTCAAAACCGCGTCGCCATTGCGGCGGCATATCAGGTTGATCTGAGAAGTTTTCTAGATAGCCCATCAATACGGTTAATGGCGTTCGCAGCTCATGAGAGACATTAGCCACGAAGTCGCGGCGCATTTGTTCTAAGTGGTGTAAACGAGTTACATCATAAATGATAAGTAACTTCTCGTCGCCAAAAGGCGTAAGCTCACATTTCAAATATCGATTGGGATCGCGCCATGACGCTATATGGACACCATCATTGGGTATCGTCATAGTCTGATAATATTGCCGGAACTCAGGAACGTCAATAAAGTCAAAAATGCTTTTGCCTTGATCTACTGACTGCAATAGTAATAGATCCTGCGCCGCCTGATTCCACCACTCCAACCCATCATCGTCATTGAGCAAAATCACTGCATCTCGCAGAGCTCCCAAGGCGCTACTGATCTTTTTGAGTTGCTTGGTACTGTTCTGAGTAGATACTTGCTCCTGACTGTTTTTTTGCACATTGTCTTTTTGCATAGGTTTTGTCTCTACACTGACCTTCGGCGTTAGCATGTTTATTGACTATCCTTAATATTGGCTACATTACAATCGATACGGTTTTAAATAGTACTCTCGTTATTCAATCAGACCAGAAAACCGATACCCTGTACCGCGCACCGTTTGAATAAACGTATGGCAGCCAAAGGGCTTTAGTAACTTACGTAGCCGGCGAATGTGCACATCAATCGTTCGATCCTCAATATAGACATTGCCGCCCCAGACCTGATCTAACAGCTGCGGGCGCGTGTAGGCACGCTCCGGATGGCTCATAAAAAACGCCAATAAACGATACTCTGTAGGACCTAAATCGATAACCTGATCATTCGCTGTCACTCGCTGGCTTTTGGGGTTTAGGCTCAGTGCACCTATTTCGATAGGTCTATCACTACTGAGTGCACTACTACGACGTAGTACCGCCTTGATCCTAGAGATCAATTCTCGGGTGGAGAAAGGTTTGGTCATATAGTCATCAGCGCCAGCATCGAGCCCGTGTACTTTGCTATCCTCTTCGCTTTTGGCAGTCAGCATAATGACGGGTATCTCAGCGAGCATCTCATCATTTTTTAGCATACGGCAAAAATCAACGCCGCTCTTATCTCCTGGCAACATCCAATCTAGCAAAATTAGCGCAGGCCTGTGATCAACGACTTGCTGATGAGCCTCTGAGATATCGGCCGCCTGCAAACTCTCAAAGCCTGCCATCTCTAGCGTCATCATCACCATCTCACGAATTGCAGGTTCATCATCAACAATCAAAATTTGCTCGTTGTGCATACTACAGCCTTGTTTTTTAACATACTAATAGGAAATGAAAAGTCGATAAGTACTGATTAGCGTCTGTCCATTAAACACAATAATTATGACAGTTTAATGACAGTAATCCTATCGCCAAACCGCTCTTAAATAAATCTATCCCTGCCAACCTCATAAGAATGAAGCGTGACGTATTTTTTTGAGGCGATCTTAATTTATAAAAAACACTCTATGTCATCAAACTGTCATATTTGCTCGGCACAATGTGCTCATCAACCGCCAAGACAGGTTGTCGAAAAACACAAGTAGCAATACCGCAGTAGCGGAAGTGCTAATTATAACTGCTCAATAATGACAAATAGTGAACTTTAGGAGAAACAATGCGTTATTCATTTATGGCTGTCGCCATCATAAGCACTCTAAGTTTAACCGCTTGCAATAGATCTGCCGATAGTAACTCAAGCACTGAATCAACTGCTTCAGCCCAATCGAGCGCGGCCTCTACTCAGAGCGCTAATACCGCATCAGCTGAAAACGTGTCGATGAATATCACCGGCGCAGGTGCTTCTTTTCCGCAGCCTATCTACGCTAAGTGGTCAGCGGACTACAATGCAGCGACCAAAGGCCAAGTGAACTATCAGTCTATCGGCTCATCAGGCGGCATCAAGCAAATCACTGCAGGTACGGTTGATTTTGGGGCATCGGATGCGCCAATGACGCCAGAAGAGCTAGAAAAAGAAGGCTTGATTCAGTTCCCAACCGTTATCGGTGGCGTGGTTCCTGTCGTGAACATCGAAGGCATCGAGCCTGGCGCACTAAAGCTTGACGGTAAAGTATTGGCAGACATCTATCTTGGCAACATCAGCAAGTGGAATGACGCGGCAATCAAAGCGCTAAACCCAGACTTGACGCTACCAGACAGCCCAATCACTACTGTATTCCGTTCAGACGGCTCAGGCACGACCTTTAACTTCACGGACTACTTGGCAAAAGTATCACCAGAGTGGCAAAGCAGTGTCGGTGTGGACAAAACCGTTAAGTGGCCAACCTCTGACCGCGGCGCGGCAGGTAAAGGCAATGAAGGTGTGGCAAGCTACGTGAACCGTATGCAAAACTCTATCGGCTATGTGGAATACGCGTACGCGAAGCAAAACAACATGTCACACGCGACCTTGAAAAACGCAGCGGGTAACTTTGTACAGCCGTCAATCGACAGCTTTGCTGCTGCAGGCGACATCGATTGGTCTCAGCAAGAAGGCTTCTATAAAGTCATTACCAACTCAGAAACTGACCAAGCATGGCCAATCGCTGCGGCGACCTTTATCTTGGTTCACAAGCAGCCACAAGATCCAAAACAAGTGGCAGGCGTGCTGAACTTCTTTAACTGGGCGTACGACCAAGGCGACGCGGCAGCTACAGATTTGGACTACGTGCCATTCTCAGATACTGCTGTGGCACTGTTTAAAGACAGCTGGAAACAAGTGGTTGATAAAGATGGCAACCCTGTCTATACCCCACAGTAAGAACCGTTAACGCATGACGTCTGTAACCAAGCCGAGGGGCGGATCGCAGGCGTCGTTGCATCGCTTGTATTTAGCGCATCTATTCGAGTAATGAGAGTAACGTTGAGGTGACTATGGTAGGGCACAATCTGCAAACACAATTGGCAAAACAAAAGCGCTGGGATGCTGTCTTTGTAAATACCACCAAAGCAGCGGCGGTGTTTGTGCTGCTGAGCTTAGGGGCAATTTTGGTCTCTTTGATTGTTGGTGCATGGCCAAGTATGCAAACCTTTGGCTTTGACTTTTATACCAGCAACAACTGGGATCCTGTCGCAGGCGAGTACGGGGCGCTGGCACCGATTTACGGTACGGTGATGACCTCGATTATGGCGATTGTGATTGCAGTGCCTATCAGCTTTGGTATTGCCATCTTTTTGACTGAGCTGTGCCCAACCTTTTTAAAGAAGCCTTTGGGCATCGCTATTGAGCTGCTCGCGGGTATTCCCTCTATCATCTATGGCATGTGGGGTCTGTTCGTATTTGCGCCGTTTTTTGGTAATAACATCCAGCCGTGGCTGACCGAGCATTTGGGCGATTTGCCTGTGATTGGCAAGCTGTTCGTCGGTGCGCCGATGGGTATTGGTCTGTTTACCGCCGCGCTTGTTTTGGCGATTATGATTATTCCCTTTATCGCCGCGACCATGCGTGATGTGTTCTCAGTGGTGCCCAATTTGCTCAAAGAATCAGCCTACGGTATGGGCGCGACCACATGGGAAGTGATGTTTAAAATCATCTTGCCTTATACCAAAACAGGGGTGGTTGGTGGCGTAATCTTAGGTCTTGGCCGGGCGCTTGGCGAGACCATGGCGGTGACCTTCTTGATTGGTAATACCTTTAACATCAACCCAAGTATGTTCGCCTCTGGCGTGTCGATTACCTCGGCGCTGGCCAACGAATTTGCCGAAGCCTCTGACCCACTGCACTTGGCGTCACTGCTACACCTTGGCTTGATTCTATTTATGATTACTTTCGTGGTGCTGAGTATCTCGCGCTTGATGTTACGCAATATGGACAAGCGCGCAGGACACTAAGTCGGCGCGCACGGTTTACTACTTTTAATAAGCGTTATGTTGTATGAACGGTCAATCCAGCGACCGATGAATCAAAAGGAATATGTGCATGTCTAGCTTGACTGCTGTGTCACCTGTCTCAACCCCGCCCGCGCAAAAGATTGACCGCGGCTTATACCGCCGCCGCCGTATGTGGAACAAGGTCGGACTGGGCTTTGCGTCTTTTGCCATGGTCTTTGGTTTGTTTTGGCTGCTTTGGATTTTGGTCACGCTCGGTATCGAAGGCATGAGCGGCTTGATTGAGATGCCAGTATTTACCGCAGACACGCCGCCGCCGATGACAGAGGGTGGTTTGCGCAACGCCATCGTGGGTTCAATCATGATTGCCAGTAGCGGTTTGTTTATCGGTGCGCCGATTGGCATGTTGGCGGGTATTTATTTGGCGGAATTTTCAGGCGGCAACAAGCTGGGTCAAGTCATTCGTTTTTTAAATGACATTTTGCTGTCGGCACCCTCTATCGTGATTGGTCTGTTCGTCTATGCCTTGATGGTAAAAGGCGGCAGCTTTTCAGGTTGGGCAGGGGCGTGCGCTTTGGCACTCATCGTAATTCCTGTGGTGGTGCGTACTACTGAAAACATGCTGCTGCTCGTGCCCAATACCTTACGCGAAGCGGCGTATGCGCTTGGTACGCCTAAGTGGAAACTGGTGTTAAGCGTAACGGTAAAAGCAGCGCGCGCAGGCTTGACCACAGGGGTGTTGCTCGCATTTGCCCGTATCACGGGTGAGACCGCGCCTTTGCTATTTACAGCGCTGAACAACCAATACTTTAGCTTAGATATGAGTAAGGCCATGGGCAACATGCCAAACACCATTTATCAGTTTGCCATGAGCCCTTATGACAACTGGCATGCTTTAGCTTGGGCAGCGGCGCTATTGATTACCTTTACGGTGCTTGCGCTCAATGTCATCGCCCGTTATATCGGTGCACGTGAGCGTCATTAATCACGGCCGCGACTCAGCCATTGCCACACAAACGCATATCAGACAGAAAAAAAGGATACTCCCATGACCGACACCGCTATCAAGACACCAAAGACCAAATCCGTATTTACAGAAGAAAGCACTGCCGTGAACACAAAAACCACCCAGCCACCTGTATCGGCCCCTGTTATCAACACACAAGCCAACACACAGACGCAGACAGGTGCCAGCAGCACAACAGAAGAAGCAACGCCAGCAGCGAAAATGCAAATCCGTGATTTAAACTTCCATTACGGTGATTTTCATGCACTAAAAAACATCTCTATCGACATTCCAGACCGCAAAGTGACCGCGTTTATCGGGCCATCAGGCTGCGGTAAATCAACCCTGCTGCGTACTTTTAACCGCATGTATGATTTGTATCCCAACATGCGCGCGGATGGGCAAATCATCCTTGATGGGCAAAATATCTTAGACAAGTCGGTCGATGTCAATTTGCTACGCGCTCGTGTCGGCATGGTGTTCCAAAAACCGACACCGTTCCCGATGTCTATTTTTGATAATGTTGCCTTTGGTGTGCGTCTGTACGAAAAACTGTCTAAAGCGGATCTGGCCGAACGTGTCGAATGGGCACTTAAAAAAGCGGCACTGTGGGATGAGGTTAAAAACAAGCTAAACGCCTCAGGTCTGTCACTCTCAGGTGGTCAGCAGCAGCGCTTGTGTATCGCGCGCGGCGTGGCCACCAAACCTGAAGTATTGCTTCTCGATGAGCCAACCTCCGCCCTTGACCCCATCTCAACAGGTGCGATTGAAGACTTGATTGAAGATTTAAAACAAGACTACACCATCGCGATTGTGACCCACAATATGCAGCAAGCGGCGCGTATCTCAGACTACACCGCCTATATGTATCTGGGTGATATGGTTGAGATTGGCAAGACCGACCAAGTCTTTACCAACCCTACGCAAAAAGCGACCGAAGACTACATCACAGGTCGTTACGGTTAAGTTGCCATAATTGCTACCGATGCCGCTCTGTTGCGGCATCTTTTTTGTCTTATTTTTGCCTTATGAGGACACCATCATGCCGCATCAAATGGCGCACACCTCGCGCAGCTTTGACCATGATTTAAAAGAAACCACGACCTTATTTTTGCACATGGGCGCGCAAGTGGATGAGCAGGTAGCGCATGCCATGCGCGCCTTGATTGAGAGCGACAGCACGCTAGCGGAGCAGGTGATTGAGCACGACAGCCATATCAATCAAATGGAAGTGCAAATTGATGAGCATATTTTGCTGCTCTTAGCGCGTCGCCAACCTGCCGCGCGTGATTTGCGCTACGTGATGGCGATGAGTAAAGGCGTGGTCGATATCGAGCGCATCGGCGATGAAGCGACCAAAATTGCGCATATGGCCAAACAAATCGCCGCCGAAAATCACAACACCTATTGTCACCATGAAGTACAGCACCTGAGCAACCAAGTACGCTTGATGCTGAACAATGCGCTGCTGGCTTTTGAAAAACTACACGCCAATGAAGCATTTGAAGTGATGCGCGATGATGGTAGTGTTGACTTCGAGTACCAGTCGGCGCTAAGGGCGCTGATGACGTATGTCATGGCAGATGCGCGTCAAGTCACACAAGTGATGAATTTGATGTGGGTACTGCGCGCGCTTGAGCGTATCGGCGACCATGCGCGCAACATCGCCGAGCTGGTAATTTATATCAGTAGCGGCACGGACGTGCGCCACAGCGATTTTCATACCGTCAAGCAAGCGGTCGATGCGTCAAAAGACAAGGGGCTGTCCTAGATAAGCAAAATTATTTAGGATAGCACTATGAGAAAGAGTAAACTAAGTTGGCATAAACAAAACAGACTCATCGAGTTATTTAATTTAAAAGGTTTACTAGGTACCTTGACTTCCTCCCCTCCCTAAAGTGAGGGGATTCCTACTAAAGACGGCCAAGCCCGACCGCGAGAATGTTTTTTGCTCCATTAACATCACGTTGGTGGGTCGTTTTACAAGAACGACAAAACCATACTCTTATACCAAGACCTTCTCTACCTTTCGGACTGTCTTGGCGGGAGCCGCAACACGAGCAGGTTTGGGTGCTGTACGCTTCATTGACTTCAAGATAGTGGCAACCTGCGTTCGCGCATTTGTAATCCAGTTGCCGCTTAATCTCAAACCAACCAGCATCATAGACGGATTTGGCCAGTTTGGATGAAGTGAATGATGTTGATTTAATCTTTCCAACAACGATTAGGCTGTTGGCTTTAACAAGCTTTGATGTGAATTTATGGATCAGATCTTGGCGGGTGTTTTTGATCTTGGCGTGAATGGCACGGACCCGTTTTTTATTCTTGGCTCTTTGGGCAATGGCCAGTTTTTCGGCGTATTGATGGGTCAGCTTAGTGGTTAGAACATCGCCATTACTACTGACCGCTGAATCCTTAAAGCCTAAATCAATACCGACTTGGCCAGTGCCGCACTTAATCTTTGGAAATTCTTTAACGGTGATACAGGCATACCAGTAGCCGCGATTGTCTTGCACTAGCTCCAGAGTATTGATGCGGTACAGGGCTAGGTTATAGCTGTCCCATAGATCTATAGTAAGTTTTTTGCCTTTAGCGAGGCTTAGTTGGATAGTGGACTTAAGGCTTTTCTTGCCTGATTGACGGGTTGCTAGATGCTTAATAGCGGTCTTTTTAAAAGGAATCCAGCCCAAACTTCTTCTCTTGGCCTTTGGGTTGTTGGTGCGCCAGTTGAGTTTGGCTTTTTTAAACTGTTTTCGGCTTTTGGAGTGAACCTCACTAATCGCTTGCAAGGTTTGGCTGTGCAGATTTAGGTATTCACCCGCCCCTTTGGTATAAGCGGCCAAGTCATAGGCTGAAAAGAATTTGCCAGTGCGCTGTAAATGTTTAAAACTCAGCTCATTGACGTAGTTCCAGACAAAATTAACTGCACCAGCTAAGATATTAAGCTGAGTGGCGTGTTTGTCTTTGATGCGTAGTTTGAGCGTTTTCATGGATTAATTATGATCTCAATGCAGTTGTTTATCAAGGTATTCACAATATTGTACGACAACGACTGACGTCTGATATCTACGCCCTAGAAGGACGTGGTTTTACGGCGCTGAATGATAAACACCCTTCCTGCCGGCACACGAACGGCTAAGTCTTTACCCTCACCGCTTCCTGAGCAAGCAAACATGAACGTCTGCATGCTCTAGAAGGCGCGCTGCGAGCATGCAACCTGCCGAACCCCACCAACCACGACATAATCAAATTCTATTTTGATATTCTTGTGGTATGCACGCTTGAATTATAATAGTAATTGTAATTACCTTATTGCTGGTTTATAACTATAAACTAAGCATAGGATTTACTGCTTTTATTCTAGATATCCCACTGACTCATTGCAATAAAATGCTTTACAATGGTAATTTTTATTATCATCACTGAATAGTTTGAGCGAAAAGTTAGTTAAATAATGAGCCTATAAGGAACAATAAGATATGCCACCTACTCGATCAAAACCGCCTTCTAACTCTAATCGTAAAAACAAAACTGGCCAACCAAAGAGCAGTAAACTTAAAAAAGACACGCGTACTACGCCTTTAGCTGTAGCGCCTCTGAGTGAGATGCGTCCTGCGACATTAGAGAAAGTAGAAAAAGCGGTTCGTCTGCTTTTTGCCGATAGTGATGCCAGCGATATTACTATGATACAAATTGCCAAGACGGCAAATGTGTCACTGCAGACGCTTTATAAGTACTTTGGCGATAAGCAAACGGTACTTTATACCATTATGGATTTAGTGCTAGGCAGACTTGCCACTAGAATGATGGATCATCTGCAAGGTATCGATAGCGTTGAAGATCGCCTGCGTAAAACGCTATGGGTATGCTTAGATTTTGTCGATACGCATCCAGACGCGGTGATGGTGCTGTCTAAAGTCTCGATAGCGCGTTTTCATAACATCGCAATTTATAATAATAAAGAGCTAATTAATGCATTTTTAAGCGTGCTTGAAGATGGTCAAAAGCGCGGAGTATTAGTAGACACTGTGCCACTGCACATCTTATTTGATGTGTTTATGGGCTTTATTAGTCGCCTTGGTATTATGCAAACAATTCGTCAAGCAGAGGCACCACTAAACGCAAATTTTGATGCTTTATTTAGTATATTGTGGCGCTCTATGTCGAAGCCTGAGTTATCCGACTTATAAGCAGATCATTCATTCAAACCCAGCTATTAAAAAGCTAATTTAGTTAAACTCAGTTTTTTAATAGCCTTTAAACTAAAGCGTTTTTTACGCTTTATTGGCCGCTTTTCTCAGCTCATGACGTAATATTTTACCGACAGTAGATTTTGGCAGCTCGTCTATAAATTCGATATGGCGAGGACATTTATAGCCGGCTAAATTTTTCTTTACACAGCATTTTTATATCCTCCGCCATTAAGTTTTCATCAGCCTTAACGATATAGGCTTTGACCGCCTGTCCTTGGCTTTTATCAGCAATACCAACGACAGAGCACTCGGCAACATTGGGTTGAGTCTCGATGACGTTTTCGACTTCATTAGGATAAACATTAAAGCCGCTGACGATGATCATATCTTTTTTGCGGTCGTATATTTTGATGAAACCTTGCTCATTCATCGAGGCGATATCACCGGTTTTTAGGTAGCCATCAGCAGTGAAAAATTTGGCATTATCGATATTATGATAGGTTGTGATGACGTTATCGCCTTTGATACACATCTCGCCCACCTCATTTAAACCTAGCACCTCATCCCCATCATTGCGAATACTAATATCCACGCCAGGTAGCGGCAAACCGACGTTGCCCGTGTACTCGGTACCATCAAATGGATTGGCAGTTCCTACGCCTAGTGTCTCAGACATCCCCCAGCCTTCCAAAATAGGCAGTCCTGTGATTTCAAGCCAGCGTTTGGCCGTCTCAGGCGTGGCTGCCATACCGCCCACTACCGTTAATTTACATTCTGAGAAATCCAGTTTACGAAAGTCAGAATGGCTGACAAAAGCTTGAAACAGCGTGTTCACCCCGGGCAGCAGATGAAAAGGACGTTTGGCTAAAATTTTAATAAAGCTATCAAGGTCACGCGGGTTAGTGACTAAAGTCAGATGCTGACCGACCGTTAAGCCAACTATCGAGCAGATAAAAGCATAGATATGATACAGCGGCAGGGCAATAATGGTATTCATCTGCACGTTATCAGCCATACCAGCATAGACCGGTTTGAACCATTCAACGTACTGATAAGTCGCGGTGACGACATTTTTATTATTGATTAAGATACCTTTAGCAACCCCTGTCGTGCCGCCAGTATATTGCAACATGAGTAAATCATCTGGGCTGATGTCTGGACGCGTATAAGGTAGGATTTTGGCTTGTTTTAGTAGCGCTTTATAACTGATGACGCTGTAGCTAGCATTGGATGTCAGCTGATAACTAGGAACGGCTTTTTTTAGATATTTTGCGGCGATATCTATTGCCATCCCCTTAGCCGCTCCTAACATATCGCCAATTTTACTAACGACGACGGTTCTGATAAGAGTTTCATCGATTATTGTTTCAAGCGTATTACAAAAAGGTTCTAAAATAAAAATGGCTTTTGCATCGGAGTCAATCAGCTGATGCTTTAACTCGCGAGGGCTATACAGCGGGTTAATGAGGGTGGTCACCATACCTGCACGTATAACACCGATGACAATAGGCAGGTACTGATGAACATTCGGCATCATAATAGCTATGACTGAGCCTTTAGCGAGTCCCAAATTTTGAATCCAAGCGGCAATCTGCAATGACATGCTATCGATTTGCGCATAGGAGTAGCTGACGCCCATATTGCTAGTAAACTGACGATCAGCAAACGCTTGCAATTTATCATCAAATATATCTAGCACCGTACTATGTGGTCGATCTATATAGGCATTAACCCCCGCTGGATAACCCTGTGTCCAAAACTTATCCATAACTTACCTTCCTTGGTAATCGATTTATAGTAGATAATGTTGACCCTGCATCCACAAAAACTAGCTTTTAAATTCAGTCTTTTATAACTTGCCATCCTAATGTTGTCTGGTGCTCATCTTGATGGGCAAATAGTGGATGACTCTTGGCCTCCTCTAAGCTCAGTACTGGCGTTACACAAACGTCTGTAGTCTCAAAAGCTTGCTGCCAAAACTCAAGCGGTTGACTGGCAAACTTATCACTGACTTTTGTGGCCGCCTCACGGCTTTCAGGCAGGTTTGGCATCACCCCGCGCTGCCAATGCGCGTCTTTGAGCTCAGGCAGCCCCAATACCTCGCACAGCCCTTGCCAAAATTTTAGCTCTAGTGAGCCTACCGCTATGTAGCGTTTATCAGACGTTTGATATAAGCGATAACAAGGCAATAGTCCACCCAAGAAGTCATAATTTGGCGGCGGGTTTTGTCCTGAGAAGCTTTTGACGAGCTCCCCTGTCGCTTTTGGCATGACCATATGGTTATACAAGCTATGAGTCATACTCATCGCAACATGGCGACCTTTACCTGTGCGCTGTGCGGCGAATACCGCTGCTAACAAGGCAATTACTGCCGTATCACTACCACCTGCCAAATCGGCAAACTGAATGTTAGGCATGGCCTGCTCACCAGTTGCTGTGCGCAGCTGATCAAGTACGCCACTCATCGCCATAAAGTTGATATCATGACCGGCTTTATCTGCCCAGTCGTGAGCGATTTGAGCGTTATCACTATCGTTAGTCATGCCGTAACCCGTAATAGAGACGATAACCAATTTTGGATTAATAGCATGTAAGGTTTGGGCGTCTAACCCCATCCCTTTTAGCACCCCAGGGCGAAAGCTATCGAGCATGACATCAGCGTCTTTGAGATGCGCTTTGATAACCTCTATGCCTTTGGGGTCGCGAAAATCAACCTTACCGATAGTTTTGCCGTGATTTAAAGCTTCAAACAAGCCGCCTAAAGCGCGGGCAGGATCGCCGCTTTTTGGCTCAACCTTGGTAATCTCAGCGCCCAAATCCGCAAGCAGACGCGTGGCAAAGGGCCCAGGTAGGTTGCGCGTCAAATCTACAACGCGCAGTCCTTGTAAGCAGTCGCTCATACCCTCTATTGCGTGAGCTAAATTAGCCATCCACAAACTCCTCGCCACTTGCAGCCATATCTACCAAAATCTTAGCCGGCTCAAAACGCTCGCCATATTGCTTGGCTAGCTCACGGCTACGAGCGACAAAGCGCTCGACACCCATGGAGTTGATAAACTGCAAAGTGCCGCCTTGGTTTGGAGCAAAACCCCAACCAAAGATAGAGCCGATGTTGGTATCTGCGACCGAGCGCACCACGTTTTCTTCAAAACATTTCGCCGACTCGTTGGCTTGAATAAACATCAAGCGATCGACTAGATCTTGTTGCGAGGGCTGCTCGCTACTGGTTGGATAGAGCTCGGTCAGCTTAGGCCATAGATGCTTGTCGCCTTTGTCTGGATAGTCATAAAAGCCTTTGCCGTTC
The DNA here is from genome assembly GCF_040309765.1 of Psychrobacter sp. TB20-MNA-CIBAN-0197. NCBI lineage: Bacteria > Pseudomonadati > Pseudomonadota > Gammaproteobacteria > Moraxellales > Moraxellaceae > Psychrobacter > Psychrobacter sp. TB20-MNA-CIBAN-0197. Next base: position 54,021 of record NZ_JBEOPC010000006.1, on the reverse strand, counting down.
TTTTTACCTTCGCGCTCATGCTCTTTGACTAAGGTTTTAAGAATGTCGTAAGAGGGACGCATCGCCATGGTTTTACCCTCCACCTCCATATCTTTTTGCTGTTGCTCGCTAACATGCAGCGCTAAGCTTAACGACACCTCATCTTGTAGCGCTAAGGGCGGCATAGGCATACCCGTCTTTAGACCTGCGACCTCAATACTGCGGGGATGCACGCCTTCGCCTAGCATAGCGACGCCTTCTGAGACATAAGTACCAAACACCCGCGAGGTATAAAAGCCGCGACTATCATTGACGACGATTGGGGTTTTGCCGATTTGACCGACGTAATCAAAAGCTTTGGCTAAAGTTGCATCATCGGTTTGCGCGCCTACGATAATCTCAACCAACGGCATCTTATCAACTGGCGAGAAGAAATGCAGACCGATAAACTGCTGCGGGCGCTGGCTGGCCTCAGCCAGTCCGGTGATAGGCAGAGTTGAGGTATTAGACGCATAAACGGCCGTTTCTGGTATAACGGCTTCCGCTTGCTCAGTACACTTAGCTTTGATTTCACGGTTTTCAAACACCGCTTCAATTATCAAATCACAATCTTTTAGGTCGTCATAGGAGACGGTTGGTTTAATACGAGCTAGCAGCGCTTGTTTTTTGTCCTCGGTAGAACGTTTACGGCTGATGGCTTTATCTAAAATAGTCTCAGAATAGGCTTTGCCCTTTTCAGCTCCTGCTATATCTGTATCGAGTAAAACCACATCGATACCGACTTTAGCCGTGACATAAGCGATGCCTGCGCCCATCATACCCGCACCTAAGATACCCACCTTTTTGGTTTGATAGCGCTCAAAGCTATCAGGACGTGATTGGCCTTTTTTGATGTTGTTAAGCTGCGTCCAAAGCGTGCTGATCATATTTCTAGATTCAGGCGATAGCACACAAGCGGCAAAATAGCGCGACTCAAGCTCAAGGCCAGTGTCGATATCGACAATGCATCCTTCAAAGACGCAAGACATTATATGAGTGGTCGCAGGATAATTACCATGCGACTTTTGATTCGCCATCGCAGGCGCGATAGAGAATACTTGTACTACTTTTGGATGCTTGCTATCACCGCCGGGAATTTTAAAGCCCTTTTTATCCCAAGGCTGCTTTGCTTGCGGATTGGCTTTGATCCACGCTTTGGCTTGCGCTAACATATCTTCATTGTCCGTCGCTATAGCGTCGATAAGACCGATATCCATTGCGGCTTTAGGCCGTAGCTCTTTGCCTTGGGTCATTAGCTCTAGCGATTTTTGAATGCCAACTAGCCTTGGTAGACGCTGAGTACCACCGCCGCCAGGTAGCAAGCCAAGTTTGACTTCTGGCAGACCCAGCTTAGTCTTTGGCGAGTCAATCGCAATGCGATAATGACAAGCTAATGCCAGCTCCAACCCGCCGCCAAGCGCCGTTCCTGTCATCGCAGCCACGACGGGCTTGCCTGCGGTCTCAAGCCTGCGGAGGCTGCCTTTTAATTCTTCAACCAAGTCAAAGGCTTGCTGCGCGGTTTGTATATTAGAGAGCTGATCGATATCTGCGCCAACCACGAAACTGTTTTTTGCCGAGGTTAGAATTAAGCCTTTCGCAGAATCATCACCAATAAAGCTGTCCGTCACAGTCGCAAAAGCGTCGTTAAAACCATCGCCGATAACGTTCATTTTACGATCGCTTTGATCGATAGATACGGTGATGATACCCTCATCATCCCGCTCAGCTGAAAAATTTGCTAGCTTGTTTATTGCATCAAAGCTGTCTGTAGTCGTTGTCATTTTTTGTCCCTTAAATGATCTCTTAGTTATCACTATCTATTTAACAGGTAGAGTGTTATACGCGCTCAATGATGGTGGCAATACCCATACCACCGCCGACACATAAGGTAAGCATGGCGGTTTTAAGATCACGGCGCTCAAGCTCGTCGAGCACCGTTGTCATCAGCATCGCACCTGTAGCACCAAGCGGATGACCCATAGCGATAGCGCCGCCATTGACGTTGACGATATCAAGCGAGATGCCAAGATCATCCGCTGTATTCATAGGGACAGCGGCAAAAGCTTCATTAATCTCCCAAAGATCGATATCGGAGGCTTGCATACCCGCCTTGTCGAGTGCTTTTCTACAAGCAGGGGTTGGACCTGTGAGCATGATCGAAGGCTCAGAGCCTATGACTGAGGCCATCGTAATCTTGGCTCGTGGTTTCAGACCGGCTTTTTTGCCTGCAGCAGCGCTGCCGACTAGGCATAACGCGGCACCATCGACGATGCCTGAGGAATTGCCCGCATGATGCACATGATTGACAGTTTCGATAGTGGTGTATTTATCTAAAATCACACTATCAAAACCCATTTGACCAGGCATAGCAAAAGAAGGGTTTAGGCCTGCTAGCGTCTCAGGCGTCGTACTGGGACGAATAGTCTCATCTTTCGCTAATAGCAGCATACCGTTGAGATCTTTGACAGGTACTACTGACTTATCAAAATAGCCCTGCTCCCAAGCTTTGGCAGCTCTTTGGTGTGACTGGGTAGCGAACGCATCGACATCGCTGCGACTAAAACCTTTGAGCGTGGCTATGGTATCGGCACCCACCCCTTGTGGGACAAAACCAGTACCGTCATTGACCCGTGGATCCATGTACCAAGCACCGCCATCAGAACCCATAGGCACACGGCTCATTGACTCGACGCCACCAGCGACGACCATGTCCTCCATACCCGACATGACTTTTGCTGCGGCAAGGTTGATCGACTCAAGCCCTGAGGCGCAGTATCTAGACAGCGTGACGCCTGCAACGCTTTGATCCCAATCGGCATCGAGCACGGCAATACGCGCGATATCAGAACCTTGTTCGCCAACGGGTGTCACACAGCCGAGTACCACATCATCGACTAGACTTGTATCCAAATGATGACGCTGCTGCATCTCTTTTAATAAACCACGCACCAGCCAAATCGGCGATGCTTGATACAAAGAGCCGTCCTGCTTACCCTTGCCGCGCGGCGTACGGATACTGTCAAAAATATAAGCCGTCTCAGTCATAAAATTCCCTTTTTCTGTCCTTCAAATAAATTATTGTCACTAAGCCTTAATTCTAAGGCTGAACTTAATTGTCATAAATCCAGCTCTAGCTTTTATACTATATTCAGTTCGAAATACAACCGATACGCTAATGTATTCGTGCAGTTGTTATAAATTTTACTTGCGTGCTGTGTCGTTGCAGTCAGAGGCTGCGAAAAATTCATCCCAACCGCACTGTATCGTTTTTAAAGTGAATTAACTATAGCGATAATATCAATAAAACAGTGACTTAAAAAAATGGTTACATAAAGCGTGACGCCAGCTCTTTCATAATCTCATTAGTGCCGCCGTATATTTTTTGTACCCGAGCATCGGCATACATGCGAGCGATTGGATACTCTGACATATAGCCATAACCGCCAAACAGTTGCAGACACTCATCCATCGTTTTGCACTGTTTTTCTGTCACCCAGTACTTAATGAGCGAGGCTTGCGCGGCATCAAGTTTACCTTCTATTTGTGCCTCTACTGCTGAATCGCATAAGGTTTTTACCGCTAAATAATCCGCTTGCACCTCAGCGAGCTTAAAGCGCGTATTTTGGAAACCCCAAATCGGCTTGCCAAAAGCTTCACGCTGTTTGACATAATCGAGGGTCAGCTCTAAAGCCAGTTTCATAGCGCCGCAGCCACTCAGAGCAATAATCAGGCGCTCTTGTGGCAACTCCTGCATCATATGCATAAAGCCTAGACCTTCCATACCGCCGAGTATGTTTTTTTGTGGCACACGGACATTATCGAAGAATAGCTCTGAGGTATCTTGTCCGGTAAGGCCCGTCTTTTTGAGGTTACGACCGCGCGAAAACCCTTGTAGATCGTCTGTCTCAACTAGGATAAGAGAGACGCCTTGCGCGCCTTTGTCACGATCTGTTTTACACGCGAGTAGCACAACATTGGCATGCTGACCGTTAGTGATAAAGGTTTTTGAACCATTAATAATATAGTCGTCACCGTCTTTTGTCGCATAAGTCTTAATGGCCTGTAAGTCAGAACCCGTACCCGGTTCGGTCATCGCAATCGCGCCGATATAGTCGCCTGTTGCCATTTTTGGTAATATCGACTTTTTCTGATCTTCTGTGCCAAGCTTATAGATATAAGGCGCCACAATACCTGAATGCACCATACCGCCATACCCGGCTTGGTTCGCCTGCGCTTGCGCCAAAATGATAGCCGCTTCATGACCAAAATCACCGCCACCGCCGCCGTATGCTTCTGGTATTGAGGCACATAAAAAGCCCATCTCGCCCGCCTCTTCCCAAGCATCGCGATCGATCATGCCAGCCTCGCGCCATCCTTCGTCTCTGTCCTCCCAGCTTTGAAACATTTTTAGAGCACTGTCGTACACCATTTCGTGCTCTTCGGTCATCCACTTTGCTGAAAATGTTCTGATGCTCATAATGTCTTTCCTTGACAAGGTTTTCTAGTAATAATTAAATCAATAATGATAGTGCAAAACTTTTTATGGCAGGTTAATAATAAATAGTAATATTTATTACCCTTATAAATTCTTTGATACCGTCTTCAGATATCAAGCCATGGGATTTATACTAGAATAGCAAGTATTATGTTGCAACTCATATTTAAACAATGGTAATTATAATTACCATTGTTTAAATATGAGTTAATAGTTTGTATCAGTAACGCAATTGCTCATACTGATTATGAAAAAGTAAATAGCCGCGGGGTAGCAGCATAGGTAGATAAAATTAGATAACTGAAATGAGACTGAGATGAGATTGCTGGAGCTTTAAGAATTCTATATTAAGAGTCTTAAGTAAAGATGCTTGGTTAAAGAAGCTTAGTTGTGGAAGCTCGATTAAAAAAATGAAAATAAATCAGCATATAAGGGCCATATCGTTGATAACCTATCAAAGAATAGATAAGTAGAACAAGGTGAAAAAACAGGCCCTTTTGCATGAGATTTGAGAGATGACTTATAGGCTCAGACCCGCTCTATGACCATAGCCAGCCCTTGCCCGATACCAATGCATAAGCTAACGACCGCATATCGTCCACCCGTGCGCTGTAGCTCGCGCGCCGTACTTAACGCGAGCCTTGCACCTGATGCACCTAGCGGATGACCGACCGCAATCGCCCCGCCGTTTGGATTAACGCGGGTGTCATCAAAGTGAATATTCAAACCCTTTAGACAACCCAGTACTTGCGAGGCAAAGGCTTCGTTAATCTCGATGATGGACATATCATCAAGGGTCAAATTGGCACGTTTTAGTGCCAGTTTAATCGCCTCAACAGGACCCACGCCCATAATATTTGGCTCAACGCCCATCGCGCCTGAGGATAAAATCTTAGCGATAGGTTTAAACCCTAACCTTTCTTCTGCCTGCGTTGAGCCAATAATTAGCGCCGCTGCGCCATCGTTAATACCCGACGCGTTGCCTGCTGTGACCACGCCATTCTCATTCAAAGGTTTCAGTTTTTGCAAAGCATCCACAGTAGAGCTAGCGCGAGGATGCTCATCTTCCATTATCGCTTCGTCTGGTAATTTTTTACCTTGCGATACCCTAATGGGCGTGATTTCATCGTCAAAGAACCCGGCTTGTTTAGCAGCTTGATATTTCGCTTGCGAGGCGGCTGCGAATTTATCTGCTTCTTCTCGGCTGATATCGTATTTGCGCGCGACATTATCGCCCGTTTGCGGCATACTGTCGCTACCAAATGCTTTGGTTAAAACAGGATTGGGAAATCGGCTACCAATAGTGGTATCAAATACTTTAAAGTCGCGACTAAAAGGCTGCTCAGTTTTGGCAAACACAAATGGCGCGCGGGTCATGGACTCAACGCCACCTGCCAAAAATACATCCCCCTCGTTACAAGTGATACTACGAGCGGCATCAATGACAGTAGATAGCCCTGACGCACATAGACGATTGACGGTTTGACCGGGCGTTGTCACATCTAATCCCCCTAGTAATGCGGCATTGCGAGCAATATTGCGTGAGTCTTCACCCGCTTGGTTGGTATTGCCGATGAGCACTTCATCAAAGATATCGCTGGGCAGTTGGTGCTTTTCAACCAAAGCTTTTATCACTGCCGCGATCATATTATCGGGACGCACGGTGGCAAGTGCGCCGCCATGGCGACCAAAAGGGCTTCTTAAGCCATCATAAATATAGGCATCTAACATCACTTATCCTTGTTGTGTTTTAAGAGTGTATTTGATTAAAATATGGGATTTCGTAACTATACTTGGGCGCGCTAAGTCATTAATAAGCCATTAACCTAAATAGTTGTTTTGTTGAGTAAACAGAGAAATACTAAGCTTAGCGCGGCGCTGTAGCCAAGGGCTGGGACGATAGCGCGGATCACCTGTTAGGGCGTAAATACGCTGTAAGATAAGTAAAATACGCTTGGCTCCCAGCGCATCGCCCCACGAAATCGGACCGAACGGATAACCCAAGCCAAGCTTGACGGCATTGTCGATATCCTTTGGTGTAGCTATGCCTTGCTGCGCCATATCACAACCCAAATTAATTACCATCGCGACCACTCGCTGCGCCACAAAGCCCGTGCTTTCTTTAATTAGCGAAGCACCATCTGAGCCTTCATCCAAACTTTTACCGAATAAAGTATAAGCCTGCATGACAAATTTGTCCTCTGTAACAATACTAGGCATCAACGTACGATGCTTCGATAAGTCCGTTAGCATATCGATGGCAACTGCTTGCTTAGGATCAACTTGATAACGCATAGCGGCATTGGTGGTATCTTCGCCATAAATTGCTAGTAATATTAAACTGTTAGGGTTTGGGGTATTGTTATCGTCGATAGTGATGTCATTAGCGTTTAGATAATCAACCAGCTGTTGTTTATCTGCCGCTAAATCTGCGCCAATCCAAACTGAATTAACGGCTTTGTCAAACACAGCGTTAGAAAAAGACTCTTGAGCGGTATCTGCTGTTGCTTTTTTACCGTCTTGCTTTTTACCATCTATGTACTGATAAAACCCCTCGTCAACTTTACGACCCAGCTTGTTGCCTTCTAACATTTGCCGCGTCAACGGATGCGGGCGGTAGCGCGGCTCGAAGTAATATTGATTATAAATCGACTCCATAACGGGATGCGAGACATCGACCCCTGTCAGATCCATCAGCTCAAACGGTCCCATACGAAAGCCTGCGCCATCGCGCAAAATACGGTCAATCTGCTCAAGACTAGCGACTCCTTCGCCTAGTATTTTTAGCGCCTCTGTACCAAAAGCTCTACCACCATGGTTGACGATAAACCCTGGCGTATCTTTTGCCACGACACCTAAATGTCCCATACGTTTGGCTAAACTGGTAAGTGTCTCTACAACACAATGGTCAGTAGAGATGCCCGGAATCACCTCAACGATTTTCATTAGCGGCACAGGATTAAAGAAGTGAAACCCTGCTACCCGCTCTGGATGCTGACAAACCGAGGCAATGGCAGTCACTGATAGCGATGAGGTATTGGTTGCTAAAATGGTGTCGGTAGGAACAAGGCTGTCTAATTGCTTAAACAACTGCTGTTTGATCTCTAAATTTTCAATAATGGCTTCGATAACGATGTCTACTTCAGCAATTTGCGCGATATCTTCAATCACGGTTAAGTTTGATAGAGTCGCTTGCAATTGCTCATCAGTAAACTTCCCCTTAGCCGCAAGTTTTTCAAGCGTCGCTTGAAGCGATTGGCGTCCTTGCTCAGCGGTTCCTGCTTTGGCATCAAATAACAATACGTTAATGCCTGCTTGCGCGGCGATTTGGGCGATGCCCATACCCATGATACCCGTACCAACAATGGCTAATGATTGCATATCTGATAATGTGATAGTCATAATATTCCTTTATATGATTTAGCGGTGTCTTAAACCCTTAAACGACTACTGTCCTTTGTAGTTGGCGTCGCGCTTTTCCAAAAATGCTTTCGCGCCTTCTTTTTGATCTTCGGTATCGAATAAAATCTGAAAGGCTTTACGCTCTAAGGCCAATGCCGCGGGTAGTGGCATGTCTACCCCAAGGTTGGCGACTTCTTTGATTTGGGTTAAAGCAATAGGCGAATAGCTTGCCAACTGCTCAGCAATCTCGATAGCACGCTTAATAGTCGCCTCATCGTCCACCACTTCAGACACTAGCCCCATTTGATCCGCCTGATCAGCGCTTATCATATCGCCCGTTAAAATGAGCTTCATGGCTTTATGTTTGCCTATGACACGAAACAACCGCTGCGTGCCCCCTGCCCCTGGCATTAATCCTATTTTTATTTCTGGTTGTCCAAACTTCGCAGACTTGCCCGCGACAATGATATCGGCATGCATGGCAAGCTCACAGCCACCGCCCAGCGCATAACCATTGACCGCGGCAATAATGGGCTTACGGCAATCAGTGATGGCATCCCAATAGCGTTCGCTATGACGCAAATAAACATCGACGGTCTTTGCGGTCAAAAAGTCGTTAATATCGGCGCCCGCGGCAAACACTTTATTGCCGCCAGTGAGCACAATAGCCTTGGTCTTTGGGTCATTGTTTAATCGAATAAAAATCTCTGCCATCTGTGCGCGTAACTCAGCGTTTAGGGCGTTGCGCACTTTGGGGCGATTGAGGGTTATCACACTTACGCCATTATCTAGCGTCTCACAAGTAATAATGAGCTCTTCCATGATGCTATCCTTAATAGGTACTTGAGTAGTAGGTTTTTATAGCCAATCCAATATAAGATAAATACAGTGCTACTGGGATGAATTTTGCGCAGCCTCTGGGAACGCAGCACGCAAGGAAAATTTGTAGCAGTAGCACGCTACTGTAGCTATACTCTTTTTATTTAAGATTAGCTATATAACAATAATCCATAAATATCGCACTGCGGTTTTCATAACTGAAATCATTGTAATATGCTTTAGTATAGATTATGCTATTTAGCTCATACAAGCGCTTTATGTAAAACCGTTATTCGTACTATTAGTCATAAACGTCAAACTTATCCAAACTGTGTTTAACATTTACTCCCATCAGACAAGGAAGTCTCATGATTAGAGATCAAGAAGTCCTCGACCACATCGTCGACACCGTGCGCCAGTTTGTCAATAACCAGCTGATACCTATGGAGGATTGGGTCGCAGAAAATGATCGCCTGCCAGAAGAGATTATCGATCAAATGCGCGAGCTGGGTCTATTTGGGCTGACCATTCCAGAAGAATACGGCGGTCTTGGACTCACGATGGAAGAAGAAGTAATTGTCGCTTTTGAGATGGGTCGTACCTCCCCTGCGTTTCGCTCACTTATCGGTACCAATAATGGTATTGGCTCTTCAGGTCTGGTCATCGACGGCACCGAAGAGCAAAAGCAAAAGTACCTCCCCAAACTTGCCAGCGGCGAGATCATTGGCTCGTTTTGTTTGACTGAGCCTGAAGCAGGCTCGGATGCTGCGTCGCTTAGAACCACCGCTATCAAAGACGGCGATACTTATGTCATTAACGGCACCAAGCGCTATATCACTAACGCGCCAGAGGCCGGTGTTTTCACTGTCATGGCACGTACGGACCCTGAAAACAAACGCGCGGGCGGCATCTCCGCCTTTATCGTTGAGAGCGATACCCCAGGTATTACCTTAGGTAAGTGGGATAAAAAAATGGGGCAAAAAGGCGCCCATACTTGTGATGTCATCTTTGATAACTGCGTGGTGCCAGCGAGTGCTTTGATCGGCGGCGTCGAAGGTATCGGCTTTAAAACGGCGATGAAGGTGCTGGATAAAGGTCGCTTGCATATCGCGGCTGCCAGTACTGCCGCTGCCACGCGTATGTTAGATGATGCGCTGCGTTATGCGGTGGATCGCAAACAGTTTGGTCAACCGATTGCCAGTTTTCAGCTCATCCAAGCAATGCTCGCAGACTCAAAGGCGGAGATTTATGCCGCCAAATCTATGGTGCTTGATGCCTCGCGCCTGCGTGATGAAGGTAAAGATGTGGTGACTGAGTCCTCCTGTGCTAAGATGTTCGCCACTGAGATGTGTGGCCGCGTGGCAGATCGTGCGGTGCAGATACATGGCGGCGCAGGCTATATTGCGGATTATGGTATTGAGCGCTTTTATCGTGATGTGCGTCTGTATCGTCTCTATGAAGGCACCACGCAAATCCAGCAAATCATTATCGCACGCAACATGATAAAAGAAGCGAGCGAATAACCTTAACCTAGAATACTACCTACAATACTACGCCCTATGACGATTCGTAATACTACGAGCAGCGCTCTTGAGCTGCTAGAGCCTATAAGTGAGATGAAAGATCAAAGCGATCGGCAATTCGTCACCGCGCTCGCTCGCGGGCTTGAGCTACTCCGATGTTTTACTCCGCAGCAGCCCATGCTTGGCAATCAAGAGCTCAGCCAATTAACGGGACTACCGAAAGGTACGGTGACTCGCCTGACCTACACCTTAGTCAAGCTTGGTTATCTAAAGCAGGCGACAAACAAAGGCAAATATCAGCTAGCGGCTGGAGTTTTAGGCTTTGGCTATACGATGATCGCGAACATGGCTATCAATAACTTAGTCACGCCTTACATGGAGGCGCTAGCAGATTATGCCGATAGCGCCGTCGCTATGGCAACCCGCGATCGGCTGATGATGGTGTATCTCAATGTGGTACAAGGCGCTAGCGCCACGACGATGCGGCGTAACGTTGGCTCATATCTACCTATGTACTCAACAGCTATGGGCCGCGCGTGCTTAGCAAGCATGCCACCTGCTGAACAAGATTTTATGATGAATGCGATACGTCATAAGTACGATAAAGACTGGTTAAACATCAAGTCAAGCCTAGAGCAAGCGTTTAAAGATTATGAGGATTTTGGCTACTGCTTCTCATTTGGTGATTGGCAAAAAGAGGTCAATGCCGTTGCCACAGCTATCATGCACCCTACCGAGGGTCTACTCACCTTTAACTGCGGCGCGCCAAGTTTTGTACTTAGCTGTACTAAGATTGAAGAGGACATTGCGCCGCGTCTACTGCATATGAAGTATAATATTGAGAGCAGCCTTTAGTTCAATCAAGAAAAACGAGCACTTACACTCAAACCAACTACTGTAAATAACCGCCCTCAGACATAAGCTCAGGCGGCAGATCCGTTTCGCCCAGAGCTTCTAGCAAATTGATCTCGATAGTGCGAGAAATAGAAGTCAAAGCCAAATTATTAGCATCCACGCCAAATGGATTGGTAATTTCCTCATTGAGAGCATCTAAGCCAAAAAAGGTGTACGCAATGACGCCGCAGACTAAAGGGGTGACCCAGCCTAAAGACGTCGCCAAGCCAAAAGGCAGCATAAAGCAGTACAGGTAAGTGGTACGGTGCACCAGCAAGGTGTAAGCAAATGGCAATGGCGTGTTATGAATGCGCTCGCAAGCTGCCAAAACTATAGTCATCGAGGTGACGCGTTCGTCCATATTTTGGATCATAAGATCAGATGTCAGCTGCTCACGTCGACTACGGCTAAGCTCTTTGCCGATTAATCGCAAGAGATATTCAGGAAGGTTACCGGCTTTACGCATACTGGCGTGATGCTCCGGCGCTACAAAACGCTCAACATCCTCCCAAGGGCAAGTATTACGAAGTCTGTGCCTGAGGGCGTGAGTAAAAGCAATCGTCAGCTGCACCATAGAGCGCTGCGCGCGCTGTCCACTATCAGTGTCGTCGTCTATAAAGGATAGTACCTGCCGAGTAAAGCTACGAGCATCGTATACCAACTGACCCCATAAGCAGCGTCCCTCCCACCAGCGCTGGTAGCTGGCATTATTCCGAAAGCCGAGAAACAAAGATAAAGCAATACCCAGTAAGGTAAAAGGCGCAGCACCATAAGAGGGAAAGGAGCCTGGAATCCAGTGCTGGACGGCTGAGATGACTGCGCTAAGTAAAGTAATCAGTAAAACTTGCAGATAGATATGAGGAATGACAGAACCGCGTAAGGTGAAGAGTATTCTAAAGGCATTCGGTTTTTGCCAAACGATCATGACAGCTTCCTATAAATCTGATATCGAGGTACGCGGGGTCAACTACTTGGGTACTAGCTACTGAGAAATAATGACTGGCGATTTTAGCATGAAACTTTTCCATGCGGTGGCAGTGCTTAGGTAATAACTTGCATACCGTTATTAATCATTAGAATATTCGACTAATCATGACAAGAGTCATCCGCAAGCGCGTGTAGTATCCCGCACGATTCAGCAGGTGCCTCTGTTGTACACTTTTGGCGCAGCTGTATTAAGTGCTGCTTTAATTGCCGCAATTCTTGCATGCGTGTCTCTACGGTTTCAATATGCTCCTCTAATAACTCATTGACCTCTCCGCAGTTTTTATCTGGAGTATCCCAGTACTGCAGTAACACGCGCACTTCATCCAAACTCATATCAAGCGTACGACAGTGCAATATAAACTGCAGGCGCTCGATGTGCTCTTCACGATATAACCGATAATTGCCTTGGCTACGAAAAGGCTCCGGCAATAACTGCTCTTTTTCATAATAACGAATGGTCTCAACCGTCGCCCCTGTGCGCCGAGCAAGCTCACCGATTTTAATGGGTGCTTTGACTGCCATTACCCTCCCCTTTTATTGCTCTAAACCATAAAGTAGCTATAAGGTTCATTATAAAAATCTGGGGGCTATAGTAGATAAGCACTATGCTAGACTACTTTTATGAAGATAACCCGTTGTAAACTCAGTAAAAAAGTACAGAGACGACTGTTAGAGTTTTTCACAGCTGAAGTGACTGCTAGAACAGCCGCAGATTTGCTTGATATTCAGCCTAATACTGCTGCACTTTTTTATCATAAAATAAGACTTGTGATAGATTACCATCTCTCATTAGAAGCTGATGAACTTTTTGATGGTAAGGTCGAATTAGATGAAAGTTATTTTGGCGGTGTACGCAAAGGTAAAAGAGGTCGCGGGGCTGCTGGTAAAACCGCTGTATTTGGTATCCTAAAACGAAATGGTAAGGTTTATACCATTGTCGTAGCAGACACCAAACAAACCACCCTAATGCCTGTCATCAAGCGTAAAATCAAGCCTGACAGCTTTGTTTATACGGATAGCTATCGAAGTTATAATGCATTAGATGTGAGCGAGTTTAAACTCTTTAGAGTCAGTCACTCTAAAGAGTTTACTTGTGGTAAAAACAATCACATCAATGGCATTGAGAACTTTTGGAATCAGTCTAAACGACCACTCAGAAAGTATAATGGGATTGATAAGAAGCATTTCCATTTATTTTTAAAAGAGTGCGAGTTTAGGTTTAACTATGGCTCACCATCTAATCAGCTGAAAACCTTGAGAAAATGGTGTGATATTTAATCCTTATCTACTACAGCCCCTAAAATAATACTAGCAGCAATGGTTTACGCTTTATACCCGCTTTCACATACTACTAAGGTCTGCTTGCTTTTGCTTATCACTTATCCGCACTTATAGAGGGTTATCCCAGTAAGGATCATCACCCAAACGCTCAGCAATAAAGTCAATTAAGTAGCGGCAGCGCTGCGACAAAAATCGATTTTTTGGATAGACAGCATAAGCATTTAAGGTCGGCAGTTGATAGTCCTCAAGCAAAGATACCAAATCACCGCTTGCCAAGGTCTTATAGGTAATAAAAGTAGGCAAAAAAGCAATACCTTGACCCTTTACTGCCATATCGAGTAAAAAGTCGCCGTTATTGGCTTTTATTTTTGATTGAGTAGCGACTGTATGCGTTTTACCTTCGGCGTCCGTTAGCGCTATGCTGCTATCTTTGCCAAGGCCATACTGCAAAAACTGATGCTCCTTGAGATCTTCTAAAGTTGTTGGCGTGCCCATTTTTTTTAGATAATCAGGACTCGCGCACAGAGCGTAACGAATCAGCGCTAAACGCTTGGCTTGATGTGTAGAGTCTTGCAATTCTCTAATACGAATGGCCAACTCAAAGCCCTCTTCGACCAGATCTACATGACGATCAGAGAAGTCCAGCTCAAAGCTCAAGCCGGGATGCTGATTGGCAAAATCATCAATCACACCGCTAAGATGCATCAAACCAAAAGTTAACGGCGCGGTCATCTTCAGTGTACCTTCGATACGCGTAGGCGAGCCGCTGGTCTGCTCGTTGAGCGCGTCAACTTCGTTCAATATACTGCACGCTCGCTGATAGTACTGCTCGCCAGCCTCAGTCAGATTAGATTGACGCGTGGTTCGGCTGATAAGCTGATTACCTAAGCGCGTCTCTAAATCTTTTAGGCGCCGACTTACCGCTGACTTAGCGATATTTAATTGCTCAGCGGCTTTGGTGATACTACCTGCTTCGACAACACGTACAAACATCGACATGTCTTCAAACTGTCCCATGTTAACCGCCTTATTATGGTTTATTTCAAAAAAGTAAGGGAGATTCTATCTAGAGAACCTCCCTTACTCAATCAAAAGTTAGCTGACAAACTAAGTTAGCACTTAAAAGCGGCTATTTGAGATCAGCTTTTTTGCTACCCTCAACCTGCACCACTAGCTTGACGTTTTTCATGACACCGCCGTCTGTGTAGGTATCGATACCCCATTTGGTTCTGTCGATAGTGGTTTCAAAATCACCACCACAAGCCTCGACGCCTAATGCTGGGCTGTTGTAGCAATTGAACTTAGTGGCTGTCAAAGTTACCGGATGCGTCTCCCCTAGTAAGGTCAGATCGCCGGTGACTGTTTTGACTTTATCACCATCAAACTGCCAGTTGGTAGATTTGAAATATGCCGTCGGATATTCTTTGACATTAAAAAAATCTTCAGATTTTAGATGATTATCAAAGGCTTTGAGTCCTGTGCTCAAGCTGCCCATAGGAATAGTAATGCCAACGAAGCCCTTTTGTGCTTCAGGCGCGTACTCAAGGATACCTGACAAATCGTAGAAACCGCCTGCATTGGTAGAAGTACCGAAGTGATCTACGCTAAAGCGTACCGCAGTGTGGTTGGGATCGAGCTCATAAGTTGCAGCGTGTCCAACTGTGCTAAATACACCAAGACCACTGACAGCGGCGATAGCGACAGCGCGATTGGCTTGTTTTAAAAATTGTGAGGCCATATTGGATCATCCTTTTATTGAGTACAGACTAATTAAGTCAAACCGTTTAAATACAAATCAGTTAAGTGCAGTTAAGTTAAGTGAAACGAGCTAAGCACAGAGATTTGCATTCATGTAAATGCACGCTTTATTAAGCATGCCTAATAGATTAAGACACTAATTTTAGCAAAAACTAGAAAAAATAAATGCCGAACCTGCTAAAGATATGTGTCATTGCGTTGCTTTTTGTATGGTTTTACCAAAGCCACTTGTCAAATGTTTATTCTTACTATATAAGCCCTATACTAATTGCTTAGCTACTATATTAGTAGCGCAATTAATAATGTAATTTCAGTATCTTCAACACACATAAACACACATAACTTTTGGCACTTATAACTTAAAACACATCAAAGCTTGGTATAAAGCGCTTGGACTATAAAAGATTTAGGTCAAGCTCTCATACTGGTATAAGTTAGGTGAGCTAGTTACATGATTTAGATATTTAACCATACTTTTAACATTAGTATTGTTCTTATATAAAGAACTCATATTTGTAATTAATATGGTTTATTACTTTTTTGTTAAAAAATATAATAGCGCCATTATGCAGCTTATGACAAGCGTTTTACTTATAAAGTCTTAACTTATAAACTAATTTTGAAGAAGCACTATCGATAAATTACAAGAATTAAGTGCACCGATTAACCGTTTATTCATATCAATGGTTTTTATTTTTTTAGGGTTTTCGAAGATTACAGGATATGCAGGTACGGCCGACTATATGGAGTCTATGGGCGTATCTAGGGTTTGGTTAAAAGGGAAGATGGCTTGTGGATTAAGCTGGCATCGGTGCCACTGTTTATCTTAACGGTCGTTATTACAAAGGTATATATCGATAGGAGCAAGCAGCAACAGCGGGTACTCAGCCATTTATTACTCGCAGAAGCGCTATTTTTGACCGCTTTTATGATTGCAACAAGAAAAGAAGCCATGATTCGTCATGGCTTCTTTGTTGGCTATTACTATCGTACTATCTATATCGGCTTAGCAGCTTAAGTTAGTACCTTGATACCTTAGCTTAATACCTTAAGCTGTTGCGTCATGAAATACCGAATCGGCTTGGTATTCTGGATGCTTGTCGATATAGGACTTTACATAAGGACAAGTGGGTTTGACCCGTAAACCTTTGGCCGCTGCATCGTCTAAGATATATTTGACTAAGTAGCCTGCGATACCTTGGCCGCCAAGCGCATCAGGCACTTCAGTATGCTTATACTTAATACCCTTCTCGCTTTGAGAGGTGGTAAAGAATTCGTAATCCTCTAAAGCGATTTGATCATCGATATGAATTTCAAAACGTTTTTTGTCTTTATTATCAATAACTTCGTAATTCATCTCACCTTGATTCGACATTGTTACTCTCTTTTTATGGTTTGAATTTAATACGCCAATTCATATTAGGGCGTGTCCCTATTTCAAAAATGGTGATGAAAATGAGATAAATCGCAGGCAAACAAGGAAAATAGCGAAGGTAATATCAAGATATTGACCAGCTATTTGACACCGTTTGCCAAAGATTTAGCCATTTTTAGCCCATTTAGTCATAAACGCTTGAATTAGGGACACGCCCTAGTAGCTTATGTCAACAACAGCGCAGATATTATAGTACGTCAATTGTATGCTTTTTTTAGCTTAGCCTCTTTAAACTTGATAATAGCGATAAGCGTTTGATGACGGACTAAAATAACAATCATCACTAATCATAGCTCCCCTGCAAACTGATAGCGCTCGCCGGCATGCCACATCTTTACCACCGTTAGCACCTTACCCGCTGAATAAGTCTGGCGCTGGAGCATTAAAGTTGGCGAATTAGGCGCTATTTGTAGAGCTTGAGCGATATCTTTAGGCGCCGCTAGCGCTTGAATAGTATAGCTACCTCGCTCTAATGGAGTCTGCTCAATCAGATAGTCGCTAGTATTCACGACCCTAAAATCTTGCTCTATAAAATCAGGCAACTGCTGCGCGTCAACCCAGCGCTCTTCGAACTGTATTGGTAGTCCATCAGCCAAATGGATAATTTTCACCTCGTATACTAGTGCTTCTGGAAGATCCTCTTTTGCTAACTGAGCGCTATTACTTTGCTTAGACTTTACTAGGATATCGCTAAACCTATCGTACACTTCTTTAGGCAACTCGTTTGCTAAATTTTCTTGGGTAAGACTTCGCGTGCTCACCACTTGCGCTTGATAATCGCGATTGGCGGACTTTAGATCCTCGGCGATATTACGCACCTCGACAAAGGTATGATTAAACTGCTGCTGCGCTACAAAGGTGCCAGAGCCTTGGCGGCGCTCTAATACCCGCTCTTCACTGAGCTCTTTTAACGCCCGGTTGACCGTCATACGCGACACCCCAAACTCTTCTGCTAGCGCCATCTCGGTCGATATCGCCTCTCCTGCCTGCCATTTACCGCTATGAATGTTATGCAGAATTGCTGTCTTAATACGCTGATACGCCGGGCTTTTTTTACTATTTTTGGTAGTCATTTCAATTATACCTATTGCTTCGCCCTGTCGTTACAGGGCATCAGCCTGCACTGAGAAAACATTCTTATGAGATTATGAGCCTTACTATAACCATCATTATACGATTTTGACAGAGTCAATAATGATAAAAAGTACTTGCAAGCCGATTCAATTATTGATAATTTGTATATACAACTTTTTCATACGAATATGTATCGTGCAATTATTTACTAATACCGAAACTGCTTTTTAGATAATCATAAGGAATGATGATGACTACTCCATTAGCCCCTCAAGAGTCTACCTTTACTCGCCGTGATGACAGCCGTGAAATCGCTGCGCCTACTGGTAGCGAGCTGCACTGTAAAAGCTGGCTGACCGAAGCGCCGTTTCGTATGCTACAAAATAACTTACATCCTGATGTCGCCGAAAACCCAAAGAGCTTAGTCGTTTATGGTGGTATCGGCCGCGCGGCGCGCAATTGGGAGAGCTATGATCAGATATTAGAATCCCTCAAAGAGCTTGAAGATAACCAAACGCTGTTGGTGCAATCTGGCAAACCGGTGGGCGTATTTCAAACTCATGAAGACGCGCCGCGCGTCTTGATTGCCAACTCAAACCTAGTACCGCGCTGGGCGACATGGGAGCACTTTAACGAGCTCGATCGTAAAGACTTATTTATGTATGGGCAGATGACAGCGGGGAGCTGGATCTACATCGGGACTCAAGGCATTGTACAGGGCACTTACGAGACCTTTGTCGAGGCAGGTCGTCAGCATTATGATGGTGACTGGAGCGGACGCTGGATCTTGACTGCTGGACTTGGCGGCATGGGCGGCGCGCAGCCGCTAGCGGCGACTTTTGCTGGCGCAACCTCTTTGAATATTGAGTGCCAACAGTCGAGCATTGATTTTCGTTTGCGTACCGGTTACGTCGATAAGCAAGCGGACGATCTTGACCATGCCTACGAGCTGATCAAGCAGCATACTGCTGCAGGCGAAGCTATTTCTATCGCCCTACTCGGCAATGCCGCCGATATTTTACCCGAGATAGTTAAGCGCGCCAAAGACGGCGAGATACAACCTGATCTAGTCACTGACCAAACCTCAGCGCATGATTTAATCAATGGCTACTTGCCAAGTGGCTGGACGGTTGCAGAATGGAAGGCGGCGCAAGAAGACCCAAGTCAACACCAAGCTCTGACCAAAGCGGCGGCGCAGTCTTGCGCGGTGCATGTACAGGCCATACTAGATCTACAAGACATGGGTATACCAGCGACTGACTACGGTAACAATATCCGCCAGGTGGCGTTTGATGAAGGCGTCAAAGATGCCTTTAATTTCCCCGGTTTTGTCCCTGCTTATATCCGCCCGCTGTTTTGCCAAGGTAAAGGGCCGTTTCGCTGGGTCGCCTTATCAGGAGATCCTGAGGACATCTACAAAACCGATCAGAAAATCAAAGAGCTATTCCCCGAGAACACCCATGTACATCGCTGGCTTGATATGGCAAAAGAGCGCATTCACTTTCAAGGCTTGCCGGCGCGGATCTGTTGGCTTGGCCTTGGCGAGCGCGACAAAGCGGGTCTGGCGTTTAATGAGATGGTCAAAAATGGCGAGCTCAAAGGCCCTATCGTCATCGGCCGTGACCATTTAGACACCGGTTCGGTTGCCAGCCCCAACCGTGAGACTGAAAGCATGAAAGATGGCACGGATGCGGTCTCTGATTGGGCGCTACTCAACGCTATGCTCAACGTCGCAGGCGGCGCAACGTGGGTATCACTACATCATGGCGGCGGCGTTGGTATGGGCTACTCGCAGCATTCAGGCATGGTGATTGTCGCTGACGGCACAGATGCCGCAGCCAAACGCTTGTCACGCGTATTGGTCAATGACTGCGGCTCAGGCGTCATGCGTCATGCCGATGCTGGTTATGAGCTGGCGATCAAAACCGCAAAAGACTATGGCTTAAAGCTACCGATGATCAAATAATTTGCCCTCTGTCCTTATGAGCTTGTAGCTAGGCAGAAGGACATAATCGCCTATTTATCAAGGAGGATAATATGATTGAACAAGACACCACCTCTGATCTGCATGATGACCATGCAACGACATCGTCAAAAAAACTGCTATCAAAGCCTGTGGCACTGATACAGCTGATTGTCTTTAGTGCTATCGGTCTGGTGATGTTCTTTGTGCCGTTTACCATTGGTGAAAAAAGCACGATATTGTTCGATCATGGCGCGACCTACTTGGTGACGCAGCAGCATACTTTATCTGTCACGCTATTGTTTTTACTCATGCTCTACGGCGTGAGTAAACCATTTATCGACGGCTCGTGGCGTAAGAATATCACTCATATGATTATGACTGGTTTCAAGGTCATTGGTCTGATATTGGCGGTAATGTATGTTTCTGGCGCGGCACCTTCCTTTATAATGGAAGCCGATATGCTGCCGTTTTTATTTGAAAAACTGGCACTACCCGTCGGAATGATTGTACCCATTGGTGCGCTGATTTTAGCCTTTTTGGTGGGCTTTGGGCTGCTTGAGATGGTTGGTGTGCTGATGCAACCCATCATGAAACCCATTTGGAAAACGCCGGGATCATCGGCGATTGATGCCGTTGCTTCCTTTGTCGGTAGCTACTCTATCGGTCTGCTCATTACCAATCGTGTGTATTTGCAAAAACAGTATTCAGCGCGTGAAGCCGTCATTATCGCCACTGGCTTTTCGACGGTATCGGCCGCATTTATGGTAATTGTTGCCAAAACGCTTGGAATCATGGAATTTTGGAACCTCTTTTTTTGGTCAACACTAATCATCACCTTTTTGGTCACTGCGATTACTGCTCGGATTCCGCCCATTAGTCTGTTTGATGATAAGATGGAGCGTCCAACCCTCGATCACGCAAGAGGTAAACGACTAGCGGCAGCTTTTGATTTGGGTTTGTCCACCTCACGCCGAGCCACTGACCTCAAACAAATTTTGTGGTCTAATTTTCGTGATGGCCTGACGATGGCAGCGGCTATTGTACCCTCTATCATTGCGGTCGGCTTGACTGGATTGCTATTAGCAAAATATACACCCGTGTTCGATGCCTTAGGGTTACTGCTTTATCCATTTACATGGCTTGGCGGCCTACCAGACCCGCTGGTCGCTGCCAAAGGTATGTCAGCAGGATTGGCTGAGATGTTCTTGCCAGCACTACTACTGAGTGACGCAGATGTACTGACGCGCTATGTCGCAGGGGTCATCTCCATTAGTAGCGTGCTGTTTTTCTCCGCCATGATTCCTTGTGTCCTTGCAACCGAGATTCCAATCTCTGTTGGTAAAATGGTCATCATTTGGTTTGAGCGCGTGGTACTTAGTATTTTAATTGCCGCGCCTTTTGGTCAATTGGCCATCTACCTTAACTGGATTGGTTGATAGCAGTGACATCAAATGAGACGTATTAAATATTGAAGTACCTAAAAACACCTAGATAGCTCAACTTTATAACGATTTGTCTTAAAAATAATACCATTAACACCGCTTACAACCCTAGGATTACCCTTATGAGCAACATCAAACAACTAACCCTACACCCACGCCAGCTTAGCTTTAAGATGCTACGCGACATCTACGATCAGCCCGTGGTATTGAGCTTGCCTGAGAGTGCTTACGCGGATATTGACGCCTCGCATAACAATGTCAAAACCATTATTGAGCGTGATAAGAGCGCCTACGGCATTAACACCGGCTTTGGCTTACTGGCTAAAACCCGAATCAGCGATGATCAATTAGAGCTGCTACAGCGCAATTTGATCATCTCGCATTCAGTCGGCACGGGAGATGCCCTACCTGCTGATGTAGTCAGACTGATTATGGTAATGAAAGTTGCCAGTCTAGCGCAAGGCGTCTCAGGCGTACGTCGCCTCGTTGTCGACAGCTTACTGGGCTTAATCAATAACCAAATTACCCCGTATATTCCGGCTAAAGGTTCAGTTGGCGCCTCAGGAGATCTAGCGCCGCTCTCGCACATGACGTTGGCGATTATGGGCGAAGGGCAAGTATTTGTAAAAGACAAGCTCGTATCAGCTGCTGATGCGCTAGCGCAGCATGGTCTTGAGCCAATCACCCTGGCAGCCAAAGAAGGGCTGGCGCTCATCAACGGCACACAAGTATCGACGGCGCTTGCTTTGCGTGGTTATTTCCACGCGCGTGATTTACTAGAGTCAGCCACTATCGTCGGCTCACTGTCCATTGATGCTGCTAAAGGTTCAGATGCCCCGTTCGATGCGCGTATTCATGAAGTGCGTGGTCATCATGGGCAGATTCAGATTGCTCAGGCGCATAGAAGCTTGATCGAAGGCAGCGCGATTCGTGCCTCACACGCGGGCGAGCAAGATGATCGCGTACAAGATCCCTACTGTCTGCGCTGTCAGCCACAAGTGATGGGTGCTTGCTTGGACATTATCAATCAAGCCGGGCAAACGCTACTTATCGAAGCCAATGCAGTGACTGATAATCCGCTGATCTTCAATAATGAAGATGGCCCCGTGGCAATCTCTGGCGGTAATTTCCATGCCGAGCCGGTGGCTTTTGCCGCTGATATCTTGGCATTAGCGATTGCTGAGATCGGCTCGATGTCTGAGCGCCGTGTCGCTTTGCTGATCGATGCAACTTTGTCAGCTGGTCTGCCACCATTCCTAGTCGATAACGCTGGGGTAAACTCAGGCTTTATGATTGCTCATGTAACCGCAGCAGCACTGGCTTCTGAGAATAAATCTATCGCCCATCCTGGTAGCGTCGATAGCATCCCAACATCTGCTAACCAAGAAGATCATGTATCGATGGCAACGTATGCAGCGCGCCGACTATATGAGATGGTACAAAACACATCGACCATTGTCGGTATAGAGCTGCTGGCTGCCGGACAAGGTATCGATTTTCGACAAGGTCTTGATACCTCAAAGCCCCTACAAACCGCTCATAACAGCTTGCGTGATAAAGTGAGCTTTTATGATAAAGACCGCTATCTTGCGCCTGATATAGAAGCGGCCAAACAGCTGGTATTAAGTGGTGAGCTCACGCGCCACTGGCAAGATTTGCGCGCAGACTGGTATCTATCAAAGTAGCGCCTTGTATTAATAGAGCATTGTAAAGGAGCCCGATCATGCCAGCCATCATGGTACAGCATACAAAAGCAGATATGAGTCTGTGGACAGGCCGCGTTGAGCCGTTCGAGACACAGCGCGCCCGCTATTGGTATCAGCTTGCTCAGCCTTATAGCTTTAATAAAGCTGATGAAATTAATAAAGGTAATAAAGGCGACAAGCCCAGTCAACACATTGCTTTAGTAGGCTTTGCTTGCGATCAAGGCGTGCGCCGCAATCAAGGCCGTATTGGTGCACGGGCGGCTCCGCCACTACTAAAAAGCACCTTTGCTAGTCTCCCTGTTATCAAAGAGATTCAAGACAGCTTTGAGGGTAAGCTGACAACTTTAATGGCTGATGCCGGCGACATCGAGTGTGAGGACAATGATGAGTTTGCTGAACAAATCTTGGAGGAGGCGCAGCAGTGCTATGCTGATGTCATTACAAGTGTGATTAAACAAGGCAGCTTAGCGATCGGTCTTGGTGGTGGTCACGCCATAGCTTACGGTAGCTTTTTGGGTCTATGGCAAGCCATGCAAACAGCGCCGAGTGATCAAGACAAAATAAAAGCTCAGACAGTCATCGGTATTATTAATTTCGATGCGCACCTTGATATTCGTGCCGCCAATGCTCCCACATCTGGTACGCCGTTTCGGCAAATCGCTGAGCATCTACAAGCCTTTAATCAGCCTTTTCATTACTGTTGCATTGGCGTCAGTCGTCTATCAAACACTGCTGCCCTATTTGATCGCGCCGATGATTTAGGCGTGCAAATCATTAGCGATGAAGACTGTAATCATAAAAAATGGAAAAAGCTAGCGTCGCAAATCACTAACTTTATCGAGCAAGTGGACATTATCTATCTTACGATTGATATGGATTGTATGCCAGCAAGCGTGGTGCCTGGTGTTAGCGCTCCGGCAGCTTATGGTATCAATTTAGGTTTTGTGGAGCGCGCGGTCAAACTCATCATGGACTCAGGCAAAGTTAAAATAGCAGATATTGCCGAGATTAATCCCACTTATGATATTGACAACCGCAGTTGTAAGGTGGCGGCGCGTCTATTATCTACCATCGTTGAACGCTGCTTACTAACTATATAATTTAATAAAACCTGAATAATTTAATAAAACCTGAGTTAAATAGTGCATGAAATGCACTCTACCCCGTTTCGATTGAAAACTATAAACGCGCTAGCTTTCACCTAAAATGAGCAGGAGCATATTATGACCAACTCTACCAAACAGATCAATAATGATGACGCTATGACATCGTTTGACAGCCTCATCATCAATGCCAATCTCGCGACTTTTTCGGCTGAGTATGGCTTTGATATAAGTGCAGATAATAACAGTAATAATATGCCCTACGGTCAGCTAGAAAATGCCGCTATCGGTATTAACAATGGCAAAATTGCTTGGATAGGCGCTCAAGATGAGATATCAAGCTTTTTATCTAGCTATCAAAACCAGCAGATTACTGATGCTAAGGGCAACTGGATAACGCCAGGTCTCGTTGATTGTCATACTCATCTGGTATATGCCGGTAACCGCAGCAACGAGTTTGAAGCGCGCCTACATGGTGCCAGCTATCAAGACATCGCCGAGCAAGGCGGCGGTATTGTCTCAACGGTGAGATCAACCCGCGCCGCCAGTAGCGATGAATTATTTGCACAAAGTGAGAAGCGGCTACTTGCACTCATGCGCGAGGGCGTGACTAGTATCGAGATCAAGTCCGGCTATGGTTTAGATTTGGAGACTGAGCGCAAAATGCTCACTGTCGCCCGTCAGCTTAGCGAAAAACATCATATCGATGTCCGCACCAGCTATCTTGCCGCCCACGCCTTGCCTCCAGAGTATAAAGACCGCGCTGATGAATATATCGAGCAAGTGTGTGAGTGGTTGCCTATCTTGCATCGTGAGGGCTTAGTCGATGCTGTCGATGGCTTTTGTGAAGGGATAGCTTTTAGTAGTGAGCAAATCAGAAAGGTTTTTGAAGTGGCGCGCGCGCTTGAATTGCCGGTCAAGCTGCATTCAGAGCAGCTCTCTAATATTGGCGCGAGTGCACTGGTCGCTGATTATCAAGGACTATCTAGTGATCACTTAGAGCATTTATCAGAGGACGATATCAAGAAGATGGCCGCAAGCGACACCGTCGCAGTATTATTACCCGGCGCATTTTATACGTTACGTGATACTAAGCTGCCACCGATAGAGACTTTGCGTCAGCACAAGGTCTCAATGGCTATCTCCACCGATTGCAACCCTGGCACCTCACCCCTAACTTCTTTGCTGCTCGCGATGAATATGGGCTGTACGTTGTTTTACTTAACGCCAGAAGAGGTGCTCGCAGGAGCTACGGTTCATGCGGCCAAGGCACTAGGATTAAACAACAAGGGCAGAATCGCTGTCGGCTGCGATGCAGACTTAGTGCTGTGGGACATCGCCCGCCCTGCTGATCTGGCTTATCAGATCGGGCTCAATCCTATCCTAGGAACGATGTATCAAGGTCAATGGCGCTAATTTATAACCATAAGACTTATGACTTAGGTCTTGTTGAATATAATAATCGCTTGAAGCTATCGTTAAATAGCGCCAAGCGGTTATTTTATACTTAGAGTTTAGCCAAAACCACTACTCTGCAATCTCTTCCTCAACAGCTTCTAGGTTCGTCTGTTGATACTGTGCTTGCTCCACGGTTCCACTGTACATGGTCTTGGCCATAGGCAAAGTGCTATAGAGCATTTTTCCAATTGCAGTACCATTGCCTTCTTCATAATACTGCATCAGCTCACGCCCGTACTCTCTAATATCGATACTATTACTAGCATTGGGGATTTGTTTATCCGCTGGCAAGTTTGGGAACGCTATAGCTGAGGAGACAGGCATATATTGCTGCAGAACATCGATTGTCAGCCCTTTATTGACTTTTTGTGAGTCTGCATATTGGCTGCGCTGATGCTGCCATTGTATCTGCCCGCGTGGGCTCAAACCATATAGCGTTTGAATCATTGGCTGCTGGTTTGCAACTTTATTATTCATCGCTTCATTATCAGAACGCGCTGCGCCTTCGAATACGTCATTGACGATACTATCTGCTTGTCGATCAGTGACGTTTTTCATCAAGGATAAAGCTTGCTGCACGAGTACTTTGCTAGTGAGCTTAGTTGCATCAGGGCGAGGAGCGCTTGGCTCATAAGCCTTGGCTTCTTTTATAAGCTCAGGATACTGATTAGTCATCCGCTCATAAAAGATACTGACGTAATCTTTATAAAACTGCTCATAGCTCTCAGCACTTTGTACGCGGCGGATGATTTGCGGCGTTTGCTGCATAGTATTTAGCTGCGGCGTAGGCAGTTTGGGCGATAGAGTCGCTAAAGTCGTCGGCGCAATATAGTCAAACTGACTCTCGGGCGCCGCTTCATAAGTGCGGTCTAAGGCTTCAAAGTGCGCCTTAATCACTGACTTACCGAAGCCTTTGGGCAAGCTACCGTCATCAAGCGCTAAGCGTAGCCATTTGTTTTGCCACTGAGTGCCAAGCTTATCATCGGCAAATTCAGAGGTCAGTAGTGCAAAGTTATCAGCCCATAGATAGATATTACCGGTCTTAAAATCGACATAGATAGGCTGACTAATAGTAGTACGATTATTACGCGCATGATACTGAGCGCTCATCAGCATCGTAAACCTGCCAGCTAGCGGCTGATAAACGCCTTGCGCATTGATGGATAAAGGCTTGAGCAAATACGCGTCAAGCAATTGCGCTTTTTTAATATCGAGTGGCGTTGATTTATCCTCATAGTTATTAAATAGCTGCTGATAATAAGGGCTTACCGCCTGTGAAGTACTTCCATTCTGTTTTTCATTAAGAGGATTGCCCTTTATCATACTGGTTTCAAGGATAGTGGCGCCCTCTTGCCCTTCCGCTTCGATAGCTAACGGTTCACTGACTTCGACTATAGCTTCATTCTCGTCACTGTCATAGTCATCATAGCTATCATAATAGTCATCAGCTCTCTTAGCCTGCCAAGCTTGATAAGCGTCCCTACACGCTAAATATTTGTTTTTAAGTGCGCTGCGCTGTACCTTATACTGCGGTGCGGACAGCTCTAAGTTTTGCGCTTGTGCTTGGGCAATCAAATCTGCATAGGCCTGATCATGGGTCTCTTCACAATATCTGGCGGCAGTCTCTGCGGCGACTAGTTGCGTTTGGTCTACATTGGTAAACTGCTGCTCATTGCTGATCTCAATGTTGCTATGGTAACTAAACGAGCTACGGCGCTGTTTTTTTAGAGCGCTCTCTAAGCTTGTTTTTGCCGCGTTTTGACTGGCGGCAACATTAGTCACACTGCTTGAGTTGGTACTCATAGACTGGCAACCCGTTAGCGCTACACTACCAACCAACAAGGCGCTACTGACTAGCGAGCGCTTAGCCATAATGGTATTTGTAGCTACAGATAACGCTACTGGCTTGATTTGAGTTTTCATTTTTTATCCTTAAAAAGCTTGTTACTAATTTTAAATTAGTTATATCCTTTATTAATCTGCGCTATTAGTAGCGTTATCCATGTCGTTGTCATCGTCAGCACTTTCATAGCCATTTTCGTATGCGTCTTCATAAACATCTTCATAGGCATCTTCATAAGCGTAGTCATAACGTGCGTAGCGAGCCTGCTCTAATCTTTGTTTTTGTTGATGCTGCTCGGCAAGCCAAGCGTTGCCATCAAGTGCGGGCTGCGAGTTTGCGCCAAATGTTTGCGTCAGTAGTGGAGTTAATGGACTACTCTCAAAGCTGCGGCGATCATAGCGTACTTGGTTCAATACAGTCGTGTTTGAGCCTATCAAGTCGCCACCGAAATTGATCCGTTGCTGCTTGCCCAATAAATCATCTGAGCTATCAAGGTAGTAGTAATTCACTTGATTAAAGGAGATAGGGAAGATCGCTTCTACCAGCTGCAATAAGGCACCGACATCAGCGCTTTGATAGCCCTTGTTGTAGAGCTGTATTTTATCTATTGCCTTTTTTAGCATAGCGTTATCTGGGTACTGAGCAGGATTAGCGTCGACATATTGTTGTAGCGACTGGCTCATATATTTGAGCATTTTGCCGATGATCTCGCCTGTTTGCTTGCTACCAAAGTTAACTTTGACTGCTCGCGCGGCGCCCACTTGTTTTGCAAATTCATCTTCTCGAATATCAACGGCGCTGAAGTGTTCGGGCGCCAACTCTGCCATGCTTGCCTGCATAGCATTGATAGCAGCGTCATAGATGACTGCAGTTGGCACTTGAGAAGTGATAGCCTCAGGTAAACCAAAGTCCACCGTATGCGCTGTCATCTGCGTCGGCGTATCCTCAGGATTGGCTAAAGCCACCAGCGGCATGATAAGCGCTGGATCTAAGGTGACTTTACTGGTATTGAAATCTAAAGCTAACGGCAACTGCACCGATGAGCTAATAGTAGGTGCAGCGTAATCGTAGCTGTAGACGATCTTAAACTGGCGCTGTTTTGGTAGATATTGACTAACGCTATTAAAGGTCAAATATTTATACTGATAAGCGTTGGTAGCTGCGACTTGCTCGGGGGTTTTATGCAGCATATCTAAAACCATACTGATAGCGCCAGGAGAGGATTTGACCGGATTGGCTGCAGGGTTGGTTGGTTTAACCTTCTCGCTTTGTTTGGCCGCTTGCAGTGCTTCAAAATCTGCCAACCACTGTTTTGGATTGTTACTGGCTATACGCGCGCGCAAGCTAGTATCGCGGCTGCCATTGTTATAACCCTCTGCGGTTTCACCGTAGTAATCATAGCCTTCTTTGTCATAGCCCTCCTCATCAAACCCGTCATAATCGTAGCCGCTGCGATCATAACCGTATTCGTCATAACCATCGATATCGTAGCCATCGCTATCATACTCATAACCATCCACTTCATAAGCGACTTCAAAGTCAGCCGCTGCGCTCACTGCATCTGCAGCGGTTTCGTTATGGCTTTCATAGTCGTTATAGTTATTATAGTCATCATAGTCATCATAGTCATAATCGCTATGATTTCCGTAATCATCATTCTCTTGCGCTTCGCGATGGCCGTAGACTTCAAGAATCGTTCTGAGTAACCCTGTCGAGCCAGCATCGATACTATCGGCATCGATAAAAGGCACGGCATTATAGTTAGCCTGTGCCACCGCGACATGACCAGTCGCTAAATGTTGACGAATAGCACTTATTAAATGCCGTTTGGCTTGGCTATCACTATTAGGGAAGCGGGTTTGATCGAAGAGCCGCTCATAACGCTCGTCGTGCGCTTGTAGGCTTTGATTAAAAGCTTCACTTTGTGCTTGCATAACCGCAGGGTCGACAACGCTAAAATCGATGAGCGCAGCGGAGCTGTGATTAGAGCTATCTAACGACTTATTAGACTGACAACCGCTCATAACCGCAGCGCTACTCGCTAATAGTAACGTATAACTGGCGCGCGATAGCCATTTGCGTTTGGTACGCTGCAGATGCGCCATCGGCATAGAAATTGGCATCAACTTTAGCATTGAAAGTGAATATGGTGATTTCTTGTGATGAATAACTGACATAAAAATCCCTTTTTTTGTTTTAAGTTATCTAGTGCTATACAGGGTTGCTACCATTTGCTTCGGTTAATTTAGCTCCATTGTAGTTGCTTGATACAAGAAACGTTACGATTGAGCAACATATCAACAAGTTTAAGGGATATTACGAAAAAAAGGAGATATTTATTCAAAAAAACATTAGGGACACGCCCTAATTCTGTTCATACAAAAATTGGCTAAATCATCCCTAGAACTAATGTTTGATTTTATTTATCTTAACGCTTTATAGTTGTGGTAGGATTTGTTAGTACTTTTACATCTGCGCTTATTGGTCAGTTGTCATTTTATCACTCGTATCTGAACCTTATTGACTATGTCTATATATCAGCTAAAGACTCAATTTCAAAATCAGTTGCGGCCTATCAGTGATGCCTTGGTAAGTTTTGGCGTGAGTGCCAATCAAGTCACTGTTAGCGCTATTGTGCTTAGTGCTGGTAGCGCTTATGTTATAGCCAATATAGCGCCGCAAGCGAATAATAACACCCTAACGAACAACCCTACTGAGCGAAATGCGCGTATCTGGCTCATATTACCTGTAGCGCTCTTTGTGCGTATGGCATTAAACGCCATCGATGGCATGATGGCAAAGGAGCACCAGCAAGCCTCAAATCTAGGAGCGGTGCTCAATGAAGGTGGTGATATAGTCTCAGACTATTTATTAATAGCGAGTTTGTCCCCGCATATACCTACCACTACTGGCAACAAGCTATATTTTAGTCCTAAGGCTTTACAGCTTCCACAGGATCTGTCTTCCGCCAAACTCTCCAATCACACTCATCTAAAGCTCATTAATAGCTTAAGTATGCTAACGGAAGTGGTGGCCATTAGCGCCAGTCTAACCACTGGTGAACGCGCCAATCATGGGCCATTGGGTAAAAGCGATCGAGCCTTTGAGTTAGGCGCTATTGGGTTTTTTATGGCCTTTGCTCAGCCTTGCGTTAATTGTATGGCTCATCGTCAGCCTCGTATTGGTTATATAAAGCCTTTATTTTTGCTCAATCAGCTATTACTCATCAAGACCTCGCTTAATCGCCTCGCTTTTATCGCAAAGTTTTACTTCAACCACTATCATCCGCCGCCAATAGCCAAGTCTGTCGAGGCCTCTTCCACCATTCGCTCACAAGGACGCGCTAATATGCCAACCGAACCTACTAATAAAGCTGAAAAAAACTCTGTCAAAGCATCAGCCAATACCGCTAATATATCAGCTCGTATTATCACTGAGCACAGCTGCTTTAATGCTTACGATGGTACGGCGCTCTATTATCGCTATTGGTTAACCATGCCATTAGCGCAATTGGCTAATCTATCTAAGCAACAGCCCGAGCAAAAGCAAGTCATCCTCTTGCACCGAGGTCATGAGCATTCGGGACGTTTAACAGAGTTAGCAGAGCGCTTTGTCCAAGCCGGTTATCAAGTGTTTGCTTGGGATGCACGCGGTAATGGGCGCTCAGGCGGTATCAAAGACCACGCCGATAGCGTTACAGAGCTTGAGCGCGACCTCAATGACTTTGTGACCTTAGTCACTCAGCAAACAGGTATTGGCTTAGAGGATACTGTGATCGTGGCCAGTAGTATAGGAGCGGTATTAACTGCCGCTTGGGTACACGATTATGCGCCAAATATTCGCGGTATGATCCTTGGCACGCCGGCGCTCAGCATCCGTCTATATATTCCCTTTGCGATTCCGGCTCTTAAAGTCGCGCGTAAATTTGGTTTGATGTCCAGAGTATCGAGCTATGTCAAAGCGCAAGTCCTGACCCATGATAAAGACGCGCAAGCCGCTTATAATGCAGACCCACTGATTTCAGGATCAATATCAAGTGACTTGCTTATTGACACTCATGCAACTGGTCAACGTCTGCTTGATGATGCTGGCGCTATTACCGCGCCAACTTTTATACTATGCGCGGGCAAAGACTATGTGGTCGACAAGCAAGCTGAACGTCAGTTTTATGAGCAATTAAGCTCGCCTAATAAGCGCTGGCAGCTATACCCAGATAGCTTTCATGCGATATTTCATGAGACTAATAAGGCTGACATCTTCGCTGATTGTATCGACTTTGCCGATAGCTTATTCGCGAACAGCACTGATAAAATGGATCTAACCGGCGCTCACCTCAATAGCGCCAGTAAAGATAAAGTCGATCGCCTTGCCCTTAAACCCTTTAACCCAAGCTTTGCTATGACCCGCTTTGCTATGCAAAAATTTGGCCATGTCAGCGATGCTATCGCTACCGGCCTAGAGCATGGTTTTGACTCTGGCAGCTCGCTTGACAAAGTCTATGCCAACGCGCCAAAAGGTAGCAATGCTTTTGGTAAAGCGGTCGATAAGTTTTATCTGAGCAATATCGGTTGGCAAGGGATTCGGATACGCCGTCAGCATTTGTTAGAGCTTGGGCGAAAGGCACTGGATCAGCGTATGCAAATCCTGACTACAAACAGCGAAACCGAAAATAATGAGTCAACGTTAAGTATTCTCGATATTGCTAGTGGTAATGGCTATTACGTTTTTGATTTATTAGCAGAGTATGAGCAACTACAAGCTGAGATGCGCGATTATGACGCGCACAATGTGCAAGTGATCACAAATAAGGCAGTCAAATTAGGCTTAGATAATCGGGTCAATGCGGTGCAAAAAGACGCTTTTGACGATGCCAGCTATAAAGATAATCAAGGCAATAATTTACCAAATGTCAAAAATAGTGCCGCAAACGCCTTCGATGTAGCAATCGCTTCAGGGGTGTTTGAATTATTCTCCGACAATACCTTGGTCAGTACTGCGCTCGCAGGTATAAATGACAGCTTAGCGCCTAACGGTTATTTGCTTTATACCAATCAGCCATGGCATCCTGAGCAAGAGTTTATTAGCAAAACCTTAAACAATCATCGCGGCAGTAGCTGGGTGATGCGCTGCCGCTCGCAAGCAGAGATGGATCAACTTGTCACGCAGGCAGGGTTTAAAAAGATTGATATGCGCATCGATCGCTTTGGTATTTTTACCGTATCTTTGGCGATAAAAGTGGACTAGTCTCCAATGAATAACGATAGCTTACTTGAGTCCAAACCTTATCAACGCGTGCAGCTATTCTCGGGTGGTGGCTACCGTTTTGGCTACTATTTAGGCAGTTACGCTGCTTTGTGTGAGTACGGCCTAAAGCCTGATTTGATACTAGCCACTTGCGGCGGGAGTCTAGCCAGCCTTTTAGTCAATATCGCCCCAGACCCAAAAGATCTAAAACTATTAATTGAGAGTAAGGCGCTCTATAACGTCGTAAAAGCCAGTCGGCATCGGCAAGATTTTACGCTAAGCGCAAAACAACGAAAACCTAGCTATTTTTATCAAGGGCTAAAACGCTTAGGACTATCAACAAGCGCTTCTAGGACTTTAAAATTACATCAGCGCGAAACTTATGACGAGCTGTTGGCAGAATTACATAATTTTGCCATGTTTGAGATTGCCGACGAGACGACTTGGCTAGATGAATTGATCCAGCTACAACCAAGCCTTGACATGAATGCTTCTCCTGATACTGCGATTATTGCTAGCCGTCTTGTGCCCACAGAGGACTCGCTAAAACAAACACCTCAAGCAAAAAACCTGCAGCTGGCGGCCAAATTACAAGAAGTGTTATTCACCCCAGCTCACCTGCGCGCTTGTATCGATAAGCAAACTTTAGCTTGCCCTACTCATCGCTATGCGCCATTAAGGATTAAAAAACAGATTCATCTCGTTACGGATTGTGATATTGCGCAAGCGGTCAGAGCATCGATGGCAGATATGTACTATCTGCAGCCGACGTTTATCGAAGGGCTGGGTTGGAGCTTAGGCGGCGTTATAGATTTGACACCTATCGAGTTGGCAGCTCAGTTTGGCAATAGCGTATTTGCTGAAACCAAAGCGGGCTATGATAAAGTACTGGCGGCACCTGCGATTCAGCGTATTTTTGGCTTTGATCCTAATGAAAGATTAGCTGAGGTTTTGTCCTTTAAGACTGATAAGAATAGTACTAACGATATTAAGCAAAATAATATTCATTGGTTGCCCTTCGCTGATAATGGCAAAGCCCTAGCCGGTCAACATGTACGTAAACGACTGAACATACGACAGGGACGAATTGATCTCATTCATGCTGATTACGACGACTTTGTCCAGCAAATGCAAGCGCAGTGGCACTATGGCTATCAGCGTACGCTTAAATATTTACAGAGAACTAATTTGGCTTAGTTATTTTTATCTCCTATAGAGCGCGTCCTCATTTTGAGAGGATATAAACTCTATCGTTAACTAAAATACCTGCTCGCTAGTCTCTACTCTAACTCGTTAAAAGGACGTTACGATGCTACCTTCAAAAATCAATTTTAACAGGGCTACTTTACTTCTAAGTAGTACCCTCTTGCTAGCAATATCTGCTCACGGCGCGGAAAACCGCCCAGTAGTGACGAATAACACCTCTATCAATACTAGCGCTATCAACTTAGCGGCTATGACTGAGAACCCAACCCTCATCTCTGAAACTCAGCGCGTAACTGCAGCTAAGTCAAATGCGGCACCCAACGCTTTGTCCTCTCCTGCTACCGCTAAAGCCGAACAAGCTATCTATTCAGGCGCGGCTATTCAGCATCCGTTATGGGCCAAAAACGGCATGGTCGCAAGCCAAGAAGCACTGGCCTCAGATATAGGGCTACAAATTCTAAAAGACGGCGGCAATGCTGTTGATGCAGCGGTCGCGGTAGGTTTTGCTTTGGCCGTGACCCTGCCGCGAGCCGGTAATATTGGCGGCGGCGGTTTTATGATGATTTATGATGCCAAGCAAGATAAGACCATTGCCCTTGATTATCGCGAAAAAGCGCCTAGTCGTGCGACGCGCGATATGTATTTGGATGCTAATGGCGAAGCGATCAGTGATTTGTCGCGTTATCACGGCTTAGCGGTTGGCGTGCCGGGTACCGTTGCCGGACTACTTAAAGCGCTTGAGGATCACGGCACTATGACGCGCCAGCAAGTGATGGCACCTGCTATAGCGCTGGCAGCTGATGGTATTGATGTCACCGCAGGCTTGTCTGAATCTTTGGAGGCTTTAAAAGAGCGGCTACAAAAGTGGCCAAGTACCAAAAAGATATTCTTCAAACCTGATGGCAGTACCTATCAACCTGGTGAGCGTTTGCGTCAGCCAGAGCTTGCGCGCTCGCTACAGCTTATCGCTGATCAAGGCGCAGATGGTTTTTATAAGGGAGATACTGCAAGCAAAATCGTGAAAGCGGTCAACGCGGCTGGCGGCGCTATGAGCTTGCAGGACTTAGCAGATTATGAGGCCATTGCCCGCGAGCCTGTGACCGGCAACTACCGCGGCTATGAGATTGTTTCTATGCCGCCGCCGTCCTCTGGTGGCATTCATATCGTGCAAATCCTAAATATCTTAGAAGGCTATCCGCTAGGGGACTATGGGCAAAATAGCGCGCAAACGATACATTTAATGAGCGAGGCGATGCAACTGGCGTATGCTGACCGTGCAGAGTATTTAGGCGATTCTGACTTTGTCGATGTGCCGACTAGCGGACTGACCGCCCGTCCTTACGCTAATAAACTACGCAGCCTAATCGATCCTAATAAGGCCACGCCAGCGGCTAGTATCAAAGCCAATAACCCACTGCCCTATGAGAGCGATCAAACCACGCATTTTTCTATCGTTGATCAAGCCGGTAACGCAGTAGCCAATACCTATACGCTCAATTTCTCTTATGGCACCGGCCTTGTCGCCGAAGGTACAGGCATACTGCTCAACAATGAGATGGACGACTTCTCTGCTAAGCCTGGCACCCCAAACGCCTATGGACTTATCGGCGGCGCGGCAAACGCCGTTGAAGCGGGCAAACGTCCTTTATCTTCTATGAGCCCGACCTTAGTATTTAAAGACAGTAAGCCCTATATCGTCACTGGCAGTCCCGGTGGTAGCCGCATCATCACTACCGTTACCCAAATCATCTCTAACGTTATCGACCACGATATGAATATCGCTGAGGCCACGCACGCGCCGCGTATCCATGATCAGTGGCTGCCTGATGAGATTCGTGTTGAGAAAGCTCTCAATATCGATACGGTAAAAAAACTAGAATCTATGGGGCATAAAGTCAGCCCCAAAGACACTATGGGCTCGACTCAGTCTATTATGCTGACACCTACTGGGATTTATGGTGCTTCTGATCCGCGTATTGTCGATGCAGCGGTGGTTGGCTATTAGTGGTATCAAGCTATGAATGCGCCCTATAAAATAAACGTAACGAGCCCTCTTTACTATGCAGGTATAGAATGCAGGTATAGAAGGCTTTTGTCGTCGCTAATAAGTATAGAACACTCATACGTTTAGATGCGCTACTGGTATGCACTTTACTTATTTTCTATTTGCTTGCTGCTTGCTTCCTGCCTGTCTTTGATGCTGCGCAAGCTTTATTGAAAATTAAACCTCTCAGTCGTACGTTATCGTTTATAGTGTATTCACGATATGTTATCCATTTATCTTCTGAACTTCTTACGCCATCAATAGCGTTTGAAAATGTAGCTGTCAGTATCAAAAAATGCTATCATTAACGGCTGACACAAAAGCTGTCGCTATTGTATTAATAGCGCTTGTTGCGAGGTAAATTCCTGATAAGAAGCGCTATTTTTGATAAGAAACTCATTACGACGTGATGAACACAATAGCAAAATAGCACCTTTATCTGATCTCCAACTCGCTTTTCTCCTGGCTTTTAAGAGTACCCTATGGCATTTGTACACCTTGGCATTCATAGCGAATATTCTATTACTGACTCTATCGTGCGTATCAAGCCACTTATTAAGGCGGCGACGGCAGATAATCAGCAAGCACTAGCACTGACTGATTTATCCAACCTTTATGCGACAGTGAAGTTTTATCGCGGCTGTTTGAACGCTGGTATCAAGCCTATCATCGGCAGCGAAGTCATTATGGACGATGAAGACACGAGACTGACGTTACTGGCTATGGATAATGAGGGCTATCAAAACATCACTCGTATCGTCTCGCTGGGCTTCACCGAGGGCCGCGCTGATCCTGCCAATCATGGCACCCCTATCGTCAAGCGTAGTGACATCCTTGCTCATGCCGCCGGCGTTATTGTCTTATTTACTGAAAAATCTGATGTCGGACAGGCGCTTATTGGCTCTATGCCAGAGCGCGCAGATGAGCTCCTTGTTGAATGGCAGGCCAAATTTGCCGATCGCTTATACTTTGCAATAAAACGTACCAATCGCAGCGGTGAAGACGCGTTTATTCAAGCGGCTATTCATGCTGGCGCTAAGCATCGTATAGCACTAGTGGCTCACAATGACGTGCGGTTTTTGGAGCAAGAGGACTTCGATGCTCACGAAGCCCGCGTCTGTATCGCAGGCTCGTACGTACTGGCTGACCCTAACCGTCCGCGCTTGTATTCAGATGAGCAGTATCTAAAAACCCAAGACCAAATGGCGCAACTGTTTGCCGATATTCCGCAGGTGGTCGACAATACCATCCGCCTAGCCACCCGCTGTAATGTGACACTAACGCTAGGCATCAACGTGTTGCCTGACTTTCCTGTACCAGAGGGCGAGACCATAGAGTCGTTTTTTCGAGCCGAATCGCAGCGCGGTCTTGAGCATCGACTGGACAAGCTGTTTCCTGTGGCTGAGCGCGACGAGAGCTGGAGCGACTTTCGTAAGCAGTATGATGAGCGTTTAGAGTATGAGCTCGATATTATTTTGTCTATGGGGTTCCCCGGTTACTTCTTAATCGTTATGGACTTTATCCGCTGGGCAAAAGCCAACGGCGTGCCTGTCGGTCCGGGGCGTGGCTCTGGCGCTGGCTCCTTAGTGGCCTATGCACTGAACATTACTGACCTTGATCCCATCCATTATGACTTGCTCTTTGAGCGTTTTTTGAACCCCGAACGGGTATCGATGCCCGATTTCGATATTGACTTTTGTATCGAAGGTCGCGACCGCGTCATTGATTACGTGGCGCAAACTTATGGTCGTGAGGCAGTCTCGCAAATCATCACCTTCGGTACTATGGCGGCTAAAGCGGTGGTGCGTGACGTGGCACGAGTACAAAGTAAGTCGTACTTTTTGGCCAATAAAATGTCCAAGCTCATTCCTAAGACGCCTGGCATCACTCTCAGCCAAGCGCTAGAGCAAGAGCCGCAGCTCAAAGACTTAATCTCCAATCCAGACAATATGGACTATGAAGATGCCATCGAGATTTGGGAGATGGCGGTCAAATTAGAGGGCGTGTGCCGTAACGTCGGTAAGCATGCCGGCGGCGTACTGATCGCGCCGCATAGGATCACTGATTTTAGCGCTATTTATTGTGATGACGAAGGTCACCGTGTTAGTCAGTTTGACAAAGACGATGTCGAAGATGTCGGACTAGTGAAGTTTGACTTTTTGGGACTACGTAACTTAACTGTCATCGATGCGGCAGTGAAAAACATCAATGAGCGCCGCGCTCGTGAAGGTAAAGAGGCTTTAGTATTAGAAGATTTGCCACTAGATGACAGCAAAGCCTATAAACTACTTCAAGATGCCAAAACCACCGCCGTGTTTCAGTTAGAGAGCATGGGTATGAAAAAGTACCTAGCCAAGCTGCAACCGACGAACATCGAAGACGTCATCGCCATGTGCGCCCTCTACCGCCCCGGCCCTCTCGATGCCGGCATGGTAGAGATGTACATTGACCGTAAGCATGGCCGCGAAGAAGTCATCTACGATCATCCCAATCTTGAACCGATACTGCAAAACACCAACGGCGTTATTGTCTATCAAGAGCAAGTCATGCAGATCTCGCAGGTAATGGCCGGCTACAGTCTCGGCGGCGCGGATATGCTGCGCCGAGCTATGGGTAAAAAGAAACCCGAAGAGATGGCCAAACAGCGCGATATCTTTGTCACTGGTGCCACCGATCAAGGTATCGATGAGGTCACCTCAGGCGGTGTATTTGATTTGATGGAGAAGTTCGCCGGTTATGGTTTTAACCGCTCGCATTCTGCTGCTTATGGGGTGCTCGCTTATCAGACCGCTTATCTTAAGCAGTACTACCCTGCCGAATTTATGGCTGCGGTACTGACATCCGATATGAACAACACCGACAACGTGGTGTTCTTTATCAATGACTGCCGTGAAAACTTTGGATTGACTGTAGACAATCCATCGGTAAACCGCAGTGAATGGCACTTTGTCGCTGATACCCCGACCAATATTATCTACGGCCTAGGCGCAATCAAAGGCGTCGGAGAAGGCGCGGTTGAATCTATTGTCGAAGCGCGTCGCCTTGATGGACCTTTTACCGACTTATACGACTTTTGTCGCCGTGTCGATATTAAAAAGGTCAATAAACGCACACTTGAAGCTTTGGTCAGTGCCGGCTGCTTTGATGACTTTGCTGCTACGCTACGGCCTGACTTGCCAAGCGATGCCGCTTATGAGATACGCGGGGCATTGATGAGTCAATTGCCAAGCGCGGTGCAAGCCGCTGAGCAAGACCGCAAAAATGGTGAGCTTGGCATGATGGATCTGTTCGGTGAGATGGACAGCGTGGTTGCTGCGCCGCCGCTGAAAATGACGCCCGAGCTAATTTGGGGCGATAAGCACCGCCTAAAAGCTGAGAAGAATACTTTAGGCCTGTATCTCACCGGTCACCCGATTAATGAGTATTTAGATGAGCTCAAACGCTATACTTCAGGGACGCGGCTCAACAAACTCACTGACACCGGCTATAACGGTAGCTGTCATTTCGCGGGTCTGATTATCGACATGGCAAACTTTGGTAATCGCCATGTCATTACCTTAGATGATGGCACCTCACGGCTTGAGGTCAGCTGCTATGCTGAGCGTTTTAATCGCGTCAAAGAGCAGTTAAAAGTCGATGAGGTGGTCATCATTAAAGGCAGTATCCGTGAGCGTGATGGACGCCTATTTGCTCGCCTTGATAATGCGTTGACGATGGTCGATGCGCGTCTACGCTGGCTTAAAAAGATCAGTATCAAAGTGCACCATGAAGATCTTAATCTGCTTGCTCGCTTGCAGCCTTTATTAAAATCAGCACAAGCTGACATCATTCCAGCGCCAAGACTATCCCACTATGGCGAGGATGATGAGCTAGAGGGCGGCGCTCAAGACTATTACGATAGCGCTATGGGTGCAAGCTTATATGACGAGGACGGCAATGACCTTATGGCCTTAGATACAAATGCTGCTAATACTGCTGAAGATAACTTTACTTCTAATGATGGCGTCATAAATGACAACTGTACGCCGCTTGGCCTCAGCGTCTACGCCGATTATGGCATCGCCAATGTCGGCTTATCAGAGCATTGGCGCGTCTATCCTAATGATGATAATCTACAACAGTTGAAAACAATGATCAGTGATGACAACCTACATTTTCATTACAACTAAAACCTGTACCACTGATGGCAGTATAAGTCGTTAGTAAACTTAACTTAGTTCACTTTTTCTTACCCTTATTGGACCTTTTTATCATGACGGATGCTGAGTACAAAAACATTAACACGATTGGCGATAGCTACCACGATAGCGCTCACGCCATCATTGATGATGCCCAGTTCGAAGAGATGCGCGACTTACTAGAAGAAGACTTTGCCGATTTAGTACAGACCTTTGTCAACGACAGTAAACAGCGAATTGTACTGATGCAAGCGGCGCAAACCAATAACGATAATGCCAATGGCTTTGAATTTGCTCACGCCTTAAAGGGGGCTAGTGCTACTTTAGGCGCTACGCAATTAGTAGCGCTCAGCGAGCAGCTAGAGAGTGCTTGTCGTAGGCAGCAGATAAGCCACCAAAGTGAGCTAATTAAGCGCTTGTCAGCTGCACTTTTGGACGTCGAACAAGAGATCAACCAACGTTTAGGGCTATAGATATGACATCTACCTCTTCTGCACCCAGCGCCCTGAAAGTTAGCGATTATTTATCCTGCCTGCAAGTTGTGATGGTCAATACCACCCTACCTGCCAATATCGGTTCAGCAGCGCGAGCTATGCATACTATGGGTTTGTCTCATCTGACGGTCGTCGACCCTAAGCTGCCGATAGATGAAACTAGTGTCTCGCACGCAGCGGGTGGTAGTGAGATATTAGCAGCTGCTAAAATCGCACCGACTCTAGAAGAAGCAATTGGTGATTGTCAGCTAGTGTTCGCCGCCAGTAGTCGTAGTCGTCATCTGCCGCGCCCCGTGGTGACTCCGACGCAGGCGGCTAAGATTATGTTGGACTTTATAGATATGCAGGCTGATATTAGCGATCAGTCCGAACTCTCAGCAGCGATCCGCCCTAAGATTGCTATCCTTTTTGGCCGTGAAGATCGAGGCCTCACCAATGACGAGCTGGCCTTTGCCGACTATCATATCCAAATCGACGCCAACCCTGACTACCCGGTGCTCAATGTCGCCTCTGCCGTGCAAGTCATCGCAAGCTTTATTTTCGCGTATGCGCAAACTCATAAAGCGGGTGCGAATCCTGAGCTCATTGATGAGAGCAAAACAACCACTAGTAGTCATGACGAGGACCAAACTGCTTCACCCCTAGTCAACACTTATATCCGTCAGCAATGGGATGAGCCCGCTATTACTCAGCAACAACTGCAAAATCTCACGCAGCGCAGCACTGAGCTGATGGTAGCGCTCAATCTTGCTAATAGCGAGCACCTAAGATCCCTGCCAGCACGCTTATCGCGCCTAGGCTCACGTCTTCAGCTTGATCAAAAGGAATATCAGCTGCTAAGTGCTTTAATAGCTAAACTATCCAAGGATCGCTAAACTCATAAACACCTAACGCTGTTATATCTTAAAGCGCTATGCACTAAAAACTAAAAGGAGTTCATTATGAATTGGACAGTATACTTATCAGGCGAGATCCACACAGACTGGCGCGAGCAAATCATGCAAGGCGCAAAAAATCATGGCCTTAATATTAAGTTCACCTCAGCTGTGACTGACCACGACGCTAGCGATGCTGCGGGTGATCTATTGGGTGAGAACGACAAACAGTTTTGGCGCGATCATCAGTCATCTAAGGTCAACTCCATCCGCACTAAGACCTTAATCCAGAACTGTGATATTGCCATTATTCGTTTTGGTGATAAATACAAGCAGTGGAACGCAGCCTTTGATGCCGGCTTCTGCGCCGCCTTAGATAAGCCCTACATCACTCTACATAATGACGATATTATTCATCCGTTAAAAGAAGTCGACGCGGCCGCTATGGCATGGGCGCAAACCCCTGAACAAATCGTCGAGATTCTTAAATATATTACTAGTAATACTTAAGCAGTCGCCATTTAAAATAAAACTAAGCAGAATGTTACGATGAGCTGTATGGCTAGGTTGTGCGCCTGTCAGCATAACGACACTATACATTCTGCTTTTAGTAAATAAATCTACATTATCTATGAATCTGTTATTATTTATGGCTTATAGCTATATTTTGTCAAGCAAAGCTGCTATAACTAAAATGATAAACAAGCAGTTTCATTAAGTATGTCATCAAAGAATATGATAGGACGCGTTATGCCATCGCCATCTACCCTACTTAAATCGCTCAAGACGTTCAAAAAAGATCTTAAAGAAGACATTGATGCGGTCTTTAAGCGTGACCCTGCCGCCCGCAATAGCTTAGAAGTTATTCTGACTTATCCCGGTATTCATGCCTTGATACTACACCGCGGTGCCCACTACTTATGGAATCATGAGCAAAAGCTCGCTGCGCGCGTGATCTCTTACGGCTCACGTATCGTGACCGGTATTGAGATACATCCTGCCGCGCGGATTGGGAAACGTTTTTTTATCGATCATGGCGTCGGCGTGGTGATTGGCGAGACCGCTGAGATTGGCGATGACGTCACCTTATATCACGGTGTCACTTTAGGCGGCGTCTCACAAAATAATGGTAAACGTCATCCTACGCTAGAAGATGGCGTCACCGTTGGTGCGGGCGCAAAAGTTTTAGGCCCATTCGCGGTCGGCAAAAATGCCAAAATTGGTTCGAATGCGGTAGTGGTCAAGCCGGTACCTGCTAACGCCACTATGGTCGGTAGTGCCGCGCGTATGATCTCTGAGTACCACGATGAAAAAGGCAACCCTATCGTTGCAAAAATCAATGACTCTAAGCAACAAGAAAAAGCGGCCAAAGGCACTATCACTGATAAGGATGAGCCTAAGAAAACCGAACAAGCCGGAGACGATAAGCCTTCTACAACATCAGCACGTGATACAACTTTCCAAGCTTATGGTATCGATCCTTATTCACAAGACCCTGTTGCTGAA
The DNA here is from genome assembly GCF_040309765.1 of Psychrobacter sp. TB20-MNA-CIBAN-0197. Lineage (NCBI taxonomy): Bacteria > Pseudomonadati > Pseudomonadota > Gammaproteobacteria > Moraxellales > Moraxellaceae > Psychrobacter > Psychrobacter sp. TB20-MNA-CIBAN-0197. Next base: position 11,270 of record NZ_JBEOPC010000006.1, on the reverse strand, counting down.
GCTTTTGCCAAAATGCTTGAGCATATTCAGCAGTCTGAAACGCGCTTAGACCAGATGCAGCAAGCTATGTGCAAGCTCGATCCTGAGTTTTGTCAAAAACAGTACGATAAGCTGTGTTTAGAAGATATCGATGTCATTGGCCAAAGTGATCTGGATCAAGCGGATACAACTGAAAAATAGTCATCGATATAATTAGCAAAGTGAGGCGTGATGTCTAAACCACTTCTCACTTTTATTCACTCTTGAAATAATATTGCATTTTATATCGTGCATAAAGAATGACTCCTTTATAGAACACTACCTGTATTTAAACCTTTAAAATGATGAATTCGGTTGTGTTAAAAACTCTAGCTCTTTTTTGAGCGCTTTTATCCCAGTCATCTCATGGTCTGCAAAAGGAAAGCGCTCCGCTATAATAATCCATTTATCCTTACTACTGCTTAGGCTATTTTGTTGATCTTCTAGCTTAACCATCAAAATATCGATATCCATACTCACTTTGGTAACTGCTACTTGCTGACCGGAGCCTTGTGACTTCTGTGCACGCGCCCTACCACACTCGTCTTCTAAGTTTTTACAAAACGTCTGTAGCTGCCCTAAAGTCATATCTTTGTTCAAAGCTAAATAAACGCCTTGATTGATATAATCAGGTTTTGGCTGCTCTTTGCTAGCGGTAATATCAGGATTTTTAATGGCGCAAGATAGCTCAATTTCGCCAAGCTTAGCTAGAGTTGACCGGACATTCGCCAAGTGATGATTCGCTTGATAGTTACTGCCTAAAGCTAACCATACTGCACTCACTGGCAGTGCTTGCAGTTTACCAAAACTAATCTTTGGTAAATGCTCTAGCGGCAAACCCACTAAATTATTATTGCTCATTGTTTACATGTTGCCATTTTTTGCAAAACGCGTGATTTGTACCCCTACTGCGTTTGCTTCTTTAATAGCTGTCGGCTTAGCGACGCTTAGGGTCAGTTTTTGGCAGTTATATTTGGCTAATAGTTTCTCGGCAAGTTGTTCGGCTAGATGTTCAAGCAGTTTGGCTTTGAGCTCTTTGCACCACTCTGCCACATCATCACAGACGTCTTTATAGCTCAAAGCATCTTTGACGTCATCTGATAGCGCCGCCTTGCTGATATCGGTTTCAAGCGTAATATCTATCATGATTGGCTGTGTGATTGCGCGCTCCCAGTCGAAGACGCCAATGACTGCCTCAACGCTCAAGCCTTTGACAAATACGACATCTGCTTCGTTAGGTAACATGTGCTTATCCTTAAAGTTCTCTGCTAATAGTCATATGAATGCATTAAGATTATAAATTTTATAGGGTTAGTGTTTGGCTTTTAGCATTTTACTTGGACGATGTCGCCATAAATCGATGCTAAACAATAATAAGCCGAACCATATCAAGCCAAATACGGCTAAGCGATGCAGATCAAACGGTTCTTTATAGTAAAACACCGCTAAGAAAAAGATAAAGGTCGGCGTCAAGTAATTCATAAAGCTTAGAATACTATAAGCGACGAGCTTAGTGGACTTATTAAACAGCAGTAAGGGTATCAAGGTAATCGGCCCTGCCAGCATCAATAGCCAGATATTGGAGGTGAACCAAAAGCTGATCTGACTACTGACGACATCCGCCTGCCAAAACCACCATACGCATATCGGTACGAGCATCGCGGTTTCGATAAACATTGCATCAACGGCAGTTAGCGGGGTTTGCCGCTGAATAGTGCCATAAGTGCTAAAACTAAAAGCCAATATCAATGATATCCAAGGCAGGCTCCCTAGCATAACGACTTGAATGAGCACCGACACCAAAGCAAAGCCAATCGCTACCCACTGCAACGGCCGCATACGCTCTTTAAATAAGATCATCGATAGCGCTACGCCGACCAAAGGCCCGATGAAATACCCTAAACTGGCTTCTAGTATCTGATCGTGATTCACCGCCCAGACGTAAGTGAGCCAATTAGTTGCGATAATCAAACCAGATAAAAAAGTTAGCGCTAACCATTTTGGGTTTTTTTTAAGGGTGTTAATCCATTGCCAACGTTTGGTTACGACTAAAACCACTAATAAGCATAAAAATGTCCAAATAATACGATGGCCGATGATCTCGGTCGCGTCATATGCGCTTAGTTGCTTAAAATACAGCGGAAACGTGCCCCAAATGGAGAACGCTATCAGCGCCGTAATAATGCCGCGTCTTGTGGTTTGCACTACGGCTACTGGTTTTTTTAGCACATTTTGGGTAGTCATACATCAGACAACTTATTTAGGCAAAGCGCATTTTATGCTCTTTTATATCTCCTGCATTTGCTTACAGGCAGGTAAGTAAAAGGAGAAAGATGCGTTTGTGAGATAAAGAGTTTTATTATTTGGACTTTGTTATTTTGGTTTTATTATTTAGATTTTATTACTTACATTTTATTACTGAGCGCTTATGACTTAAATAGAAAAGCAATGCGTCAACGTCATAAGGACATCAACACATTGCTACTTACCAATTACTTATATCATCAAGCTTTTTTTAATCGCACTTTAACTGATCAATAATAAAATATAGCAAGCTTTAGGCGTTATCAGTTTCAGCGCCTTTATCTACCTCAATAGACATCCCCACTTGATTGGCGAGCTCTGCAAAACCTGGGAAGCTGGTATTCACCGTCTCCACGCCTTCGATAATGATCTGCTCGGAGGCACGCAGGCTAGCAACCGCAAAGCTCATCGCGATACGGTGATCGTGATGCGAGGTAATATGACCACCGCCAAAGATAGGCTGCTGGTTATCAATCTCATCGCTTTGACCTTGTGTGCCCTTGCCCTCAATGATTAGCCCATCTTCAGTTACGGTGCAGTCAATCCCTAAGGTTTGTAAGCCATCGGCCATGACCGCGATACGATCAGACTCTTTTACTCTTAGCTCTTTAGCGCCTGTTAATACGGTACGACCCTTTGCACAACTGGCAGCGACAAATAATACTGGGAACTCATCGATTGCCAGTGGCACTAAGTGCTCAGGTATCTCAATGCCTTGTAGGTTTGAGGAGCGAATAGTAATATCAGCGACGGGCTCGCCGCCAACATGAGTTTCATTGCTTAGACTGATATCTACATTCATCAGCTTTAGGATATCGATAACGCCAGTGCGCGTTGGGTTGATACCCACTTGACTCAACGTCAGCTCGCTACCTTGACTGATCGCTGCCGCCACCATAAAAAATGCCGCTGAAGAGATGTCGGCTGGCACGGCGATATCGCCAGCGGTTAACTTACCGCCGCCCTCCACGCTGATACGATTGCCATCGACGCTCACGTCATAACCAAAAGCCGATAGCATACGCTCAGTATGGTCACGGCTGACTTCCGGCTGCGTCACTGTCGTTGTACCTTCACTCCACAGACCAGCTAATAACAAGCAAGACTTGATTTGCGCAGAAGCCACTGGCATCTGATACTCAATACCTTGCAGCGGCTTACCCGCTTTGTCGCGGCCGGTGATACTAAGCGGTGAGGTGCCACTAGTGCCCGTGCTTTGGATGATAGCGCCCATCTGCCGTAGTGGCGCGGCAATACGCTCCATTGGGCGTTTATTGAGGCTCGTATCACCGGTCAATACGCTATCGAATTCTTGCGCGGCTAAGATACCAGCCAGCAGGCGCATACTGGTGCCAGAGTTGCCCATATAGATAGGTGTCTTGCTCGGCTTTAGCCCATTCATCCCCACGCCATGAATAGTGAGCTTACCGTTGTCTGGCCCTTCGATAGTCACGCCCATATCTCTGAATGCTTGTAGCGTCGCTAACGCATCTTCCCCTTCCAAAAACCCAGTCACGCGCGTGACGCCCTCGGCGATACTACCGAACATGATACTACGGTGCGATATCGACTTGTCACCTGGAATGGTGATCGTACCATTGACGGCATTACTGGTATTAGGAGAAATAATATAAGAAGCTGACATAGCAGAGGTATCCGTATAAGGGGTGCTGGTTAGCATATGACCAAAATGTCGCCGTGCGGCTTGCGCGCGGCCCAAAAGGCCCATCAGGGCAGTTGAATCTTTATCAATAATAAGTTGACGTATATTTTGTAGATAATCGCTGTATTCATCGAGTGCATCGATTATCGCATTTTGATTGGCAAAGAAGATATCATGCCACATCTTAGGGTCACTCGCCGCGATACGGGTAAAGTCGCGAAAACCGCCAGCGGCATAGCGAAACATATTTAAATTGTCATCGTGGCTGGCCAGTTGATCGACTAGATTATAAGCCAATAAGTGCGGTAAATGACTGGTATGGGCCAGCACCGCATCATGATGCTGAGCGTCCATCGACATCACACTTGCCCCGACCGACTCCCATAACTGCCGCAACTTAGTGATAGCTGACTCATCGGTGCTCGCTAATGGACAAATAATGACGCTATGGTTAATAAATAAATCGCTGCGGCGGGCATGATAGCCTGAGTTCTCAGCGCCGGCAATCGGATGCGCAGGTACCAATCCAGTAGGCAAGCCCTTTCGTGAAGTCGCAAAAACATCGTTAGCAGCGGCGATGACATTGGCTTTGGTGCTACAAACATCGCTGATCACGCAGTCATAGGCAAGTATACCGCTCTGCATTGCCGCTTTAATCTCAGTGAATGCCGCTGATACCGCTTGCACTGGGATGGCGATAACGATCAAATCAGAGCCACTCACGACTTGGGCTAGAGAGCTACCGCCAGCATCGAGCAAACCCTGATCAAGAGCGGCGCTGATGCTCGGCTGATGCTTATCGACAGCGACTAGGCGTTTGCTTAGGCTATTATCTTTAATCGCTTGCGCAAGACTAGACCCGATCAGCCCTAGACCTATGATACAGACTTGCTCAAATAACGGCTCTGTAGTGAGATGGTTTGTGGATTTTAGATAGCTCATGGATCTCTTATTATAGGTATCTTATTATATGTATCTTACAAATTGATCTAGTGTCTCGGCTAAGGCGTATTGAGCAGTCATCATAAAGCATATCAAATCTTCAACCCGGCCTAGTTTAATACCGACTAGATGGAATAGCTAATAGATATAAATGAGTGACTATTAAAAGGAGTCACTCTGCATTTAAGATAGATTTTAAAGTATCGATCAAGCGTGTATTTTCTTCTGCTAAGCCTACGGTAATTCGTAACCAATCCTCTAGACCATAGCCTTTTAAAGGCCGTACAATCACCCCTTGCTCTAATAACGCTTGGTTAATATCAGCCGCACCTTCTATTTTTAGCATAATAAAATTGGCATATGATTTGATAAATTCAAGTCCTAGCGCATCAAACTGCTTCTCAAGCCAGCGCATTTGTCCGGCGTTGATTTTTCGCACTTCGCTAATAAAGCTTTGATCCGTTAGTGCCGCTGCTGCTGCCGCAAGAGCGATACGGCTAACATTAAATGGCTGGCGAATACGGTTGAGCAAATCCGCCACTAGCGGCGAGCTGAGCGCATAGCCGACACGTAGGCCGGCTAAGCCATAAGCTTTGGAGAAAGTACGTACTATCACCACATTATCAAACTCGTCTAATAGCGCCCGATTATTACTCTCAGGACTATACTCGATATAGGCTTCGTCTAGTACCACTAATACTGAAGCTGGCATGCTTGCGACAAACTCGCGTAGCGCCTCGCTATCTAATAAAGTGCCCGTTGGGTTATTGGGATTGGCGATGAATACGATCTTGGTATTGGCATTATCTAGGACAGCTTGACGCATCGCTTTTAGATCATGACCAAAACGCTTCGCTGGTACCTCAATACCAGTCGCGCCCTGCATCTTCGCTAGCATCGAATACACCACAAACCCGTACTGACTATAGACGATCGCATCATCAGCACCGACAAAGCTGCGCGCTAAGATATCGAGCAAGTCATTAGAGCCATTGCCTAAAGTGATGCTATCGATACTCATATCGGTAAAGTCTGACAGCGCTTGCTTGAGATAATAGCCATTACCATCCGGATAACGCGCCAACTGACTTAACTGCTCCGTTATCGCTAAAGTCACCTTTGGTGAGCAGCCCATAGGGTTCTCATTACTTGCCAGCTTGACCACATCTGAGACGCCATATTCACGCGTCAGCTCTTCTACCGGCTTACCCGTTTGATAAGGTGCTAGCTCCATTATACTCTCGTAGGCTGGCGTTAGTGGCTGAAGTGTCTTAGCTTGCAAGTTTTTGGAGGATGGCATGGCTTTGTCCTTTTTTACGCTGACTCAAATAGATATCTTGTTACGAATGACCACACTCTATATCTTAAAGCACCGCTTTTGGATAAGAGCCCAAGATGCGCACGTCTTTGACCAATGGACGTATATCAGCGATAGCGGCGCTGACGTTAGGACTATCAATATGGCCTTCCATATCGATAAAGAACACATACGCCCACTTGTTCGGGCGCTCAGGACGGGTTTCAATGCTGGTCATCGACACACCATGATAGGACATCGGCTTAAGTATTTCGATCAAGGCACCGGCTTTGTCATGAGCGGAGACCACAATAGAGGTCTTGTCTTGGCCTGATGGCGCGATAGCTTCGTGGCCGATGACTAAGAAGCGCGTGGTATTGCTCGGGTTGTCTTCGATATTCGAGTACAGCTTATGCAGATCATATTCAGCGACTGCCACATCCCCGGCAATAGCGGCTGAATGCCATTCGTTCTTAAGGCGGCGAGCGGCTTCGCCATTACTTGAGACGGCCACACGCTCGACACTAGGATAATTGACGTCGAGCCAATGACGACACTGCGCGAGGGACTGTTGATGCGAATAGATACGGCTGATACTGTCGATCTTAGTATGCTCAGCGACCAAGAAGTTTTGATGAATCGGCAGCTCAACCTCGCCGATGATCTTCAGCGATGAGGATAAGAATCCGTCTAAAGTATGATTCACCACCCCTTCAGAGGAGTTTTCGACAGGTACGACGCCATACATCGCTGTACCCGCTTCGACTTCACGAAACACATCGGTAATCGTAGTCAGCGGCATAGTATCCGCCGCTTTGCCAAAGTGTTTTAATGCAGCCGCATGAGTGAAAGTGCCAAGCGGTCCCAAAAAGGCAATACGCTGCGGCGCTTCTAAATCTAGACAGACCGACATAATCTCACGAAACAGACGCGCCATTTTTTCATCAGAGATAGGCCCCTCGTTACGCGCCATCACCGCTTTTAGTACTTGCGCTTCACGCTCAGGACGATAAAAGATAGGATGGCTATCGGACTTTTGCTCCGCTAGATGCTCTTTTTTAGCCACCGCTACTTTTTGGGCTAATTTTGCTCGATTATTAATCAGCTTATGAATCTCATTATCCACTGCGTCTATGTCTTGACGCAACTGATTCAAAAGCTGTTGATCGGTTGCAGCGCCGCTGACATCAGTACTTACTGACGTCATATTGTCTGGTTTTTGCTCTGCCGGCGACTTACTCATATCCTGTATCCTTTTTGAAACGGTTAACGTTTGCTATATTGAAGAAAACTAACGTCTAAATCTAGTGATTGTCTCTTGATTCTAAATTTAGTCATTCACTTTTTATTATTGATGTTTGGTTATTATTAATATTCGATTATCATTGATGACCTATCGGCTCTATTATCCGCTTTACTCATAAAAGAATCGGCCAATAAGGCAGGTAAACAATGGATCGCCCCTACTATAGCAAAAACTGCTGACAGTGCCCATGCAAAATAGCTATCGATAGCTGAAATAAAGTAAATGAGGGCATAGCTTTTTGTGGTATGCGCCTCATCATAAGAAATACTCGCAATCGCTATGACTAGCAGTAACCCCACAAGCAAATCTGTGTTAGAGTCTTAAAGACAATCTACGAGTAACCCCAAGGTTTAACCCTTATTATAATGACAAGGATATTTAATGAGCGCATTACAACAGCTTCGCACTATGACTACTATTGTCGCTGACACTGGCGATCTAGCCGCTATTGAGCGTCTCAAGCCTATCGATGCGACCACCAATCCAAGCCTCATCACCAAAGCGCTGATTCACCCTGATAATCAATCGATGCTAGCAGAAACGATGAGTCGTCAGCAAGGTGATGTCGATGCCGTTATCGATGCCTTAACGATCCAAATCGGCTGTAGTATTTTAGAGCTTATCGAAGGCCGGGTATCGACTGAGGTAGACGCGCGCTTGTCTTATGATACTCAGGCCACTATCGATAAGGCTTTGGAGTATATAGAGGCTTATCAAAAGGCAGGAGTTGACTCAGATCGAGTACTCATCAAGATGGCAGCAACTTGGCAAGGTATTGAAGCGGCCCGCTATCTTGAAACTCAGAACATACACTGTAATCTCACCTTGCTATTTGGTCAGCATCAAGCAATTGCATGTGCTGATGCTGGTGTCACGCTGATATCGCCATTCGTTGGACGTATCTTAGACTGGCAAAAACGCCAACAAAATCGCCAAAACGTCCCTGTCGCCGATGATATGGGCGTGCAATCGGTCAAGCTTATTTATCAGTACTACAAACAACACGGTTATCAGACGCAGGTAATGGGCGCAAGTTTCCGCTCGGTAGAGCAAATATTAGCCTTAGCGGGCTGTGATTTATTAACTATCGCGCCAAACTTAATAGATGAGCTTGCCAACATGGATGTCGAGGTCACCCGCCAGCTCTCGCCTACGATGTCGACGGATCTAGATGCTATGAGTAAAGTCAGTTTAACCCATGAAGAGTTCAGCGCCGCCTATCAAAACGATAAAGTGACCCAAGATCTATTACCAAAAGGTATTGATGGCTTTATTAGCGCTCGTGAAGAGTTGGCACAAGCATTAGCAGCTATGCGTTAGTTCAAGTAGATAATCCAAACAAACTGAATCACCCGAAAAGCGCTCTATTTCGAGCGCTTTTTTATCTAAATACTTGCTTTGCAATATCAATACTTGCTTTGAAAGTCTACTCAGGCTTTCAAGACCGTATAAACCGGCACTGGGAACTCGCCATGCAAGTCGACTAAGTCTAATAATACCAGCGCCCCTACCACATTATGATCCGCGGCTTTGCACAGCTCATAGGCGGTGCGCAAAGTGCCACCAGTGGCCAAAATATCATCAACCAAGAGTAAACGCTCAGGGGGCAAGTTACTTTGCATCTCAAGCGTATCTTTACCGTACTCTAGCGCATAAGCCTTATTAGCAACTGGTGGTGGCAGCTTGCCGGGTTTACGAAGTAGTATCATGCCTTTACCTAAGCGGCCTGCTAGTAAGCTTGCAAAGACAAAGCCGCGCGCCTCAACTGCTCCTAAGCAGTCCACCTCATCCATGAGACCCTCTGGCAATGCCGCTAACAGTGCATCAATTACCTCATCAATATGACTGCGCAGTAGAGGGGTGATATCATAAAAGTCTATACCTGGCTTAGGAAAGTTGGGTACAGTACGGATAATTTGCCAAAGCGGATGCTCTTTATTGATGACAGTAGTATCGTTAGTAGCAGTCTTAGCGGATGATGTCGCTTTTGTAGCGCTCATAAAAGTCCTTATAGGATAAAAATATAGCGATTATAACCAAAATTTAGCGGTCATCATAATCGCTCGTTATAGTAGCATAATTGCTGTACTAACAGTGATGACAGCTAAAAATGACGGCAGCTTCACTATTGAATATAGCGATAGGGCTTTAATAAAGGCTTACTTATCTCAATATACAAGTGTAAACTTAAATGAGCTAAGCGGCGATATATGCTACACTACGCGCGCTTAGATCGTCTTAAAACCCTAATGATAAATGAGCAATGATAGATAGGATTATGTATGAAACGTTATGAATGTATCGTCTGTGGCTGGATCTATGATGAAGAGCTGGGCTGTCCTGAAGAAGGTATTGCCCCTGGTACCCGCTGGGAAGATGTTCCTGATGACTGGATCTGCCCTGAATGCGGTGTGGGCAAGCTTGATTTTGAGATGGCAGAGTTTTAGAGCTAGTACCTTGATAACTAGGTAACTTGGACCCTCTAAATAGGACACTTTATGACGAATTCAAACTCTTCTGATACAGATAGCAGCGTTGATAGTAGTATTAACGAACATCGTGTCAACGCTAGTCACAGCATGGCTAGTGACGACACTACTAATCATGACGCGGTGAATACTGCTGCTACTAAAAAACAAGTGCAGTATCCGACTTCAGACTGGCAGAAATTCGGTGAGCATCATTGGACACCCTCAGATCTGAGTAAAGATCTGTATCAAACAATGATAGATATTGGCGATGGTATCGAGCTTTGCGTCGAAGCTGGCGGCAACCCTGATAATCCGCCACTGCTAATGATCATGGGCTTAGGCTCACAAATGATCTTTTGGCCCAATAGCTTTATAAAAAGGCTCATTGACGCCGGCTTCTTTGTGATACGTTTTGATAATCGGGATATTGGTCTGTCCTCGAAAGTGCAGATTGATGGGTTACCACGCGTCAATCAGCTAAAGATGATGTTTCGTCTGCAGGCGGGTCTGTCCAATAAAAGTGAGCAAGTCGCTTATAAGCTTACCGATATGGCAGAAGATACTGTGCGTTTGATTAAGGTTTTAAACCTTGGGCGTACGCACCTGATAGGCGCTTCTATGGGCGGTATGATTGCCCAAATTGTCGCCGCGCGTTATCCAAGCTTAGTTGATCGTATGGCTTTGATGTTTACTACAAACAATCGCGCCTTTTTGCGGCCACCGAAACCCAAACAATTATATACCTTAATCAATCGTCCTGAGAGTCACTCTGAGCGCGATATCGTCCGTCATAGTGTTTGGTTTATTAAGACAGTTGGTACGCCTGGGCATATAGATATTCGGGCAGTACGTGAAGTGGCAGAGCTGCGCTATCAGCGTAGCTTTCACCCGCTAGGCACGCTGCAGCAGCTCAATGCTATTTTGGCGTCTGGCTCCATTGCGCGATTTAGTAAAAAAGTAAAAGCGCCGACTATCGTTATGCATGGTAGCGCCGATGGGCTATTGCCTGCATCGCAAGGCAAAGTAGTGGCTAAGACTATCCCTAATGCTAAGTTTTATCTCATCGATGGTATGGGTCATGACATTCCAGCTTACTATCAGCCTTATATGGTTGATCTGATTCGTAATCATCTTTTAGGGTAGCTCATATTGCTAACGGCCTAGTTTTTTAACAAAAAAAGCGGCGTATTACCTAGGGCGTGTTGAACATTCGACCATGGCACTGACAGAGACTATTTTTTAGGCGATTTGCAGATAAAAATGGTAAGT